>NZ_JACAOM010000128.1:0-27345 GCF_013386245.1 Pseudomonas sp. 21615526
CAAGCCCGCTCCCACACGGGTCTTGCCAGGGTTGCCCTGATCAGGCCGGGAACAGCTCGCTCAATTTCATGGCCAGCATCATGTCGCCTTCAGTGCGCAGTTTGCCGCCCATGAATGCCTGCATGCCGTCGGTTTCGCCGCTGACGATGCCTTTCATGGTGTCGCCGTCCATCACCAGGGTGACTTGGGCGTCCGGGTTTTCACCTTCCAGCAGTTCGCAGGTGTTGTTTTTCACGACCAGCGAGAAGTTCTGGGTGTCGTCGATACGGAAACCGAACACCAGGTCCAGGCCGTCGGCAGCGGCTGGGTTGAATTTGGCTTTCATTGCTTCTACGGCTTTAGCTACGTCAGTCATGGTTTCGATCCTTTTATGGTGAGTCCAGTGACCTTGGGGTCACGGTTGGCCGCAATTCATCGGAAAGTGATGAGCTGCGGCGCCTTCAACAGTTGCAAGTGGGTATGGCTGTTGAAGGAAGCCAGTGCCACCTCGCGACCACGGAATTTCAGTTGGTTGAGCGAGGTGTTAACAATTTGCCAGTTCAGTTCGAAGGCCTGTGCGGCAGGCATTCGGGTAATCAGGTGGAGCAGGGCCGTGATGGTGCCGCCGGAGGTGAACACGGCGATCTTGTCACGGTTGTCGGCGGCTTCGAGGAGGCGTTGCAGGCCACCCTGGACACGTTCGACAAATCCCAGCCAGCTTTCCAGGCCCGGCGGGTCGTAGGTGCCGGCCAGCCAGCGTTCGATGATCAGGGAAAAGATGCGCTGGAATTCGCCACGGTTTTGCGCGGCGTTGCGCAATATGTGCAGGGCTTCGGGTTCGCTGTGCAGCAGGTCCGGGAGCAGGGCGCGGATGATCGCCTCGGCGTCGAACTCGTTGAACGCGCTGTCGATTTCCAGCGTGGGTACCGGCAGGCCGAGGGCGCTGTATTGTTCGAAGGCGGCGTTGGCGGTGTGCTGCTGGCGGCGCAGGTCGCCTGACAGGCAGCGGTCGAAGCCCAGGCCCAGTTCCGCCAGGTGGCGGCCCAGCACTTGCGCCTGTTGCACACCGATGGGCGACAGCACGTCGTAGTCGTCTGCACCGAAGGAGGCCTGGCCATGTCGAATCAGGTAGATGCTGCCCACGTCCGTTTTCCCGGTACGTTGAAAGTCTGGCGAGGTTATGAGGATGCCGGGAAGCTGTCAATGAAAAAACATACGCTTGTTTTAAAAGGTCGTTAGAGGCCCGCTGCTGGCGGTTTGATCACTGGCCCCATGGCGGTGGCGTCGGTATGCTTGGGCAATCCGCGCCTGGCGCACTGCACTTGTAAGGAGTCACATGGATTTTCTGGCCGAGTACGCTACTTTCCTGGCTAAAACCGTCACCCTGGTCGTCGCCATCCTGGTGGTGCTGATCAGTTTCGCCGCATTGCGCAGCAAAGGCCGCCGCAAAGCTGCCGGCCAGTTGCAGGTCAGCAAGCTCAATGACTTCTACAAGGGTTTGCGTGAGCGCCTGGAGCAGACCCTGCTCGACAAGGACCAGCTCAAGGCCCTGCGCAAGTCTGAAGGCAAGGCCGAAAAGAAGAAGGGCAAGAAGAAGCCAGAAGCCAAGCCACGGGTGTTCGTGCTGGATTTCGACGGCGACATCAAGGCCTCGGCCACTGAAAGCCTGCGCCATGAAATCACGGCACTGCTGAGCCTGGCCACGCCCAAGGACGAAGTGGTGCTGCGCCTTGAAAGCGGCGGCGGCATGGTTCACAGCTACGGCCTGGCGTCGTCGCAACTGGCGCGTATCCGCGAGGCGGGCGTGCCGTTGACCGTGTGCATCGACAAGGTCGCGGCCAGCGGCGGCTACATGATGGCGTGCATCGGCGAGAAGATCATCAGCGCACCGTTTGCCATCCTTGGCTCGATTGGCGTGGTGGCGCAGTTGCCCAACGTCAACCGCCTGCTGAAGAAGCACGACATCGACTTCGAAGTGCTGACTGCCGGTGAATACAAACGCACCCTGACCGTGTTTGGCGAAAACACCGAGAAGGGCCGCGAGAAGTTCCAGGAAGACCTGGACATCACCCATCAACTGTTCAAGAACTTCGTGTCGCGCTACCGCCCGCAGCTGGCGATTGATGATGTGGCCACCGGCGAAGTCTGGCTGGGTGTCGCGGCGCTGGACAAGCAACTGGTGGACCAGCTGCAAACCAGCGACGAATACCTGGCGACCAAGGCCAAGACCGCCGAGGTGTTCCACCTGCACTATGCCGAGCGTAAAAGCCTGCAGGAGCGGGTGGGCCTGGCGGCCAGCGGTTCGGTCGACCGGGTGCTGCTGACCTGGTGGAGTCGCCTGACCCAGCAGCGTTTCTGGTAACCATTCACTGACTGTCGAAGATCAAAATGTGGGAGCGGCGGTGCGACGATTCGACTTGCTCGCGAAGGCGGTGGATCAGTCACAGATGTATTGACTGACCCACCGCATTCGCGAGCAAGCCCGCTCCCACATTGGGTCGTGGTGGTCGCATTATCGAGTCAGTAAAGAGGCCTGCGGCACCGCCGGTATGGGATGCCGCATCAACGATCCCACCACCAACGCCCCCAGCAAACCCAACAACCCAGCCACCCACAGCACCACGCTGAACCCGCCGACGAACGCCTGTCGCGCCAGTGGCTGCACCGTGTCCCGTGCTGACTCGGGCAGCAACGCCATGGCCGCCGGCATATCGCCAGCCACTACCCGTGAAGCAATCCCTGCCGCCTGTTCCTGCCACTGGGAGCCGATGCTCGTGTGCAGCAACTGTTCGCTATGGCTGCTCAACAACGCCCCATACACCCCGATCGCCAACATGATCGCGCTGAAGCGCATGGTGGTGCTCATGCCCGACGCCATCCCCGCGCGGTCCCGTGGCACGCAAGCCATGATGTTTTTCTGCGTATCGCCATTGAGCAATCCCGCGCCGGCCCCCGTGACGGCAATCGCCAGGGCGAACGGCAGATAGCCGCCGATATTGAGCGCCCAGGCACTCAGCAGGTTGCCGCACCCCACCAACGCCAGCCCCGTCGCCATCATCGTTGCCGGGGCAAAACGGCTAGCCAGTCGGGCGCCTATCCGCGGACAAATCAACATGGTCAAGGCAAACGGCAACATGCCCAGCCCGGAGGCAATCGCGGATAAGCCCAAGCCGTTTTGCAAGTAGAACGGCAGCAGCGTCATCATCACCTGGGCACAGCCGGCGTAGGCGAACATCCCCAGCAGTGCGCCGATAAAACGCGGGTGCCTGAACAGTTGCAGGTCGACCATGGGCCGCTGTTGCAGGCGTTCGGCGAGTACAAAAACACCCAGCAACGCAGCGCCTCCCAGCAGCCGCGCGTAAGTCAGCGGGTTGTCCCAGCCGATACGGTTGGCTTCGATCAAGCCCCAGATCAGGCACAGCAGGCTGGCACTGAAACTCAGGCTGCCCCAAGGGTCGAGCCTTGCAGCCTGGGCATCGCGGGATTCCGGAATCGCGCGCAGCACCAGTCCCATCAGCACCAGGCCGACCGGCAAATTCAGATAGAAAATCCAGCGCCAGCCCAGGTATTGGGTAATCAACCCGCCGAGGGTCGGCGCGGTGGTCATCGCCACGCCCATGCACGCGCCCCAGAAGGCCCAGGCCTTGGCGCGTTCCACTTCGTCATGGAAGGTATGGCCGATGGAGGCCAGGGCCGAGGTCAGCAGCAGCGCTGCGCCGACACCTTTGACGGCGCGAGCGATATCCAGGAACAACGCATTCGGCGCCGCACCGCAGCCGAGGGAGGCGAGGATGAAAATACCCAGGCCCCAGACCAGGGTCTTCTTGCGGCCAAAGCGGTCGGCAATGCTTCCGGCCGGCAATAACAGGGCGGCGAAGGCCAGCATATAAGCGCTGACCACCCATTCGATATCGGCAAAATTCGCCCCCAGGTCCCGGGCGATGCTCGGCAGGGTCACGGCGACGATATTGGTGTCGAGCACGATCAGCGAACAGACCCCGGAGGCGGTCAGCAGCGTCAGGCGCGGGCTGACCTTGCTCATGGCTGCACCGAAGCCACCGCCGCGAGGGCGATCTCGTCATCGTGGGCCGGAGTATCTGCGCTGATGCCGATGGCGCCCACTACCTGGCCTTCAAGGATGATTGGCTGGGCGCCCTTCATCATCAACAGGCCGGCGGTGATGGCTGCCGGGCGGCCATTGTTAATAGCGTTTTCCAGGTCCCCGGACGGCCGCTTGAAGAGCGCTGAAGTGCGCGCCTTGCCTTGGGCCAGCTCGATACCGGCCACCACGGGAGCGCCATCCATACGCAGCGTCAGGATCGGCCAGCCACCGTCATCGACGATGGCCACGGCGCAGGGCCAGCCCTTGTCGGCGGCGACCTTGCGCGCGTGTGCGGCGATCTGCTGGGCCGTTGCCAGGCTCAGGATTGCCTTGTGGGCAATGCTTGCGGGGGCTTCTGCGGCCAGCGCTGCGGGCACGGTGCAAAGACCGGCAAGCACCAGGACCAATGATTTGACGAACATGGGAAAGCCTCTCTACTGTGAACGTACCGCGAGCTTATCCCCGGCAGGTGGCGTCCTTGTTAGGCGCCATACAGAACTTCATTACCTTTGAGCTAATCCTGTGATGGAAATACGTCATTTCCGCTACTTCCTGGCGGTTGCCCGGCAACGCAATTTCACCCGTGCTGCCGAACAGCTGGGTATCGCGCCGCCGACCCTGAGCCGGCAGATCCAGGACATGGAAGCCACCCTCGGTACGCGCTTGTTTATCCGCCGCCAGCGCGAGGTCAGCCTGACCGAGGCGGGCGCGGCCTTGCTGATCGAGGCAGAGGCCACCGTGCGCCAGTTCGAGTTTGCCCAACGCAATGCCCAGCGCGCCGGGCGTGGCGAGATCGGTCATATCGAGCTGGGTTATGTGGCGTCGGCGGTGTATTCGGGGTTGTTGCAGCGCCAGGTGCAGTCGTTCTGCGCGGACTGCCCGGACGTGAGCCTCAGCGTGCGTGAGAGCCCCATGGCGGCGTTGCCGGGGCTGGTGGCGGAGGGGCGTTTCGACATTGGTTACATTCGTTCGCCGATGACCTTGCCTGATGGGGTCGAAGCGGTGCGGTTGAGCAGTGAAGGGTTTGTGCTGGCGTTGCCCCAGGATTCGTGGCTGCTGGGGTTGAAGGCAATCGGTTGCGAGCATCTGCAGAACGAGACGTTTATCTTGCCCGAGCAGATCAGCGGCACGCTGCACGTGGCGGCGCAGGGTGGTTATGCGCCGCGACTGGGGCCGCAGCCGGGTGGGTTGGTGGCGGTGATTGCGTTGGTGTCACTGGGGCAGGGCGTGGCGGTGGTGCCGGAGTCGGTGGTGGGGCATGTGAGCTTGCCGAATGTCGTGTACCGCAGCATCGAAGGCAGCGAGGCGTCGTCTTGGTTGTCGCTGATTTACCGGCGCTTTGAAAAGGCGCCGGCGGTGGCGCGGTATATAGAGCAGGTGAAGCAGGTAGCCAGGTTGAAGGTTTGATCGCGGCGGGTTAGGTGCTTCACGGGTTAAGTGTGTTGCTGCCTTCGCGAGCAAGCCCGCTCCCACATTCGACGGCATTCCAAAGATGGAACTCGGTCGAAGGTGGGAGCGGGCTTGCTCGCGAAGGGGTCATTTCAAGCACTACACCAACCGCGGTTGAACCGAATCCGCCAATCGCGTCAGTATCAAGCAGCACGATACCGCCCCGGCATCCAGCACGCCCAACGAGCGCTCGCCCAAGCGGCTGGCACGCCCAATCTTCGCCACTAGGTCCCTGGTGGAATCCCGCCCCCGCGAAGCAGCACTTTTCATCACCTCCAACGCCTCACTGAATGACGCCCCCGACCCATTGGCCTGTTCAAACGCTTCCACCGCCGGAATCAAGGTATCCATCAAACACTTGTCGCCCACGCCGGCTTCGGTGATGTCCTGCAACGAGGTCAACCCGCCCCGCAGCAAATGGGCAAAGGTCGCCGCGTCAATCTGTTCGCTGCCGCGCACCTCATCCGCCATGCCGATAAACAGGCTGCCATACAACGGCCCCATGGAGCCGCCGATGCCTTCCATCAGGCTCAGTGTCAACTCATCCAGGGCTTCGGCCAGGGTCAGTTGGCGGCCTTCAATGGTGCGCCCGCAATGGGCAAATCCCTTGGCCATGTTGATGCCGTGGTCGCCATCGCCAATGGCGCCGTCGACTTCGCTCAGGTATTCGCGGTTGGCAACGATCACGCTCACCAGGTCGGCGACGATGGCGCTGCCGTCGTGGGTGGAGAAATGCTGGCTCATGGTTTAGTCCGCCTGGGTCATGCCGATGGAACGGCAGGGTTGGTCGATCAGGGATTTCAGCTCGGCGTCCAGGCCCAGTAAGGTCAGGGTCACGCCCATCATTTCCAGGGAGGTGAAGTAGTTGCCCACGTAGCAGCGGTGAATCTTCAAGCCCCTGGCTTGCAGCTGACGTTCAACCTCGGCGTAGAAAATGTAAAGTTCCATCACCGGCGTCGCACCCAGGCCCGAGACCAGCACCACCACGCTGTCGTCCTGGCTGAAGTCGCGGTCGGCGAGGATCGGCGCGAGCATGCGCGCGGCCATGGCTTCGGCGGATTCGATGGCGATGACTTCGATGCCCGGCTCGCCGTGGTGGCCGATGCCCAATTCCATCTGCCCGTCGGGAATCTGGAAGTTCGGCTTGCCCACCGCTGCGATGGTGCAGGGCGTGAGGCCGATGCCGATGGAGCGGCAGTTGTCGACCGCTTTCTGGGCGACACGAATCACCCCGTCCAGGTCGTAATGCTGGGCCGCGGCTGCACCGCCGACCTTCCACATGAAGATCTCGCCTGCCACGCCGCGACGCTTGGCGATGTCGGCCTTGGGCGCCGAGGCCACGTCGTCGTTGGCGACCACGGTGCGGATGCGCATGTCCTTGCTGGCGGCCATCTTCATCGCCAGCTTCACGTTCATGTTGTCGCCGGCATAGTTGCCGTACAGGCACGCCACGCCGGCGCCGTGGTCGGCGGCACGGAAGGCGTCGAAGAAGCTTTTGGCGGTGGGCGAGGAGAAGATTTCGCCGACGGCCACGGCGTCTACCAGGCCGGGGCCGACGTAGCCAAGGAACGCCGGTTCATGGCCGGAGCCGCCGCCGGTCACGATGCCCACCCGGCCCTGTGGTGACGGCTTGGCCTTGCCGATCACCCGGGGATTGGTTTCGTATTGGCGCAGCTCGGGGTGCGCGACCAGAATACCCCGCAGCATGTCCTCGACCACCTGGTCCGGATCGTTTATCACTCGATTCATAACGCGGTTTCCTGTGTTCTTGTTCTTGGTGTGGGAGCCGGGGGCTTTTGTGGGAGCTGGCTTGCCTGCGATTGCATCGGCTCGGTGTCACAGATAGACCGAGGCGTCTGCATCGCAGGCAAGCCAGCTCCCACAAAAAGCCTAAGCCCGGCGCCCGCAGGGTTTTGTGTTATTGGGCCAATCAGGGTTCCAGGACGACTTTAAGCGACTTGTCCCCGCGCTCCATCACCGCAAACGCTTCCTTGAAGTCCGCCAGGGCAAACTTGTGGGTCACCACGTCTCGCATGTCGATCTTGCGGTTGCCGATAAAGTCGATGGCGCGCGGGTACATGTAGGGGCCGAGGTGCGAGCCCAGCACGTCCAGTTCCTTGCGGTCACCGATGATCGACCAGTCCACCGTGGCCTCGTCGTTGAACACGCTGAATTCCACGAAGCGCCCCAGCTTGCGCAACATCGCCAGGCCCTGGTTCACCGCCTTGTGGTGCCCGGTGGCTTCGATGTAGATGTCGCAGCCGTAGCCGTCGGTGATCTCGCGAATCTTCGCCATCACGTCGACTTCGGCCGGGTTCCACACTTCGTCCGCGCCCATGCGCAGGGCGAGGGCCGCGCGTTCGGGTTTCATGTCGAGCACGATGAGCTTTTTCGGGTTGCGCATGCGCACCGCACCGATGATCCCCAGGCCCAGAGTGCCGGCGCCGGCCACCACCACGATGTCGTCGAAGTCCACATTCGCCCGTTCCGCCGCGTGCAGCGAACAGGCCAGGGGTTCGATCAGGATGGCTTCGTCCGGGGCAATCGAGTCCGGTACTTTGTGGATGATGCCTTCCTTGGTGAAGATCATGTACTGGGCCATGGCGCCCTGGACGTTGTTCTGGAAGCCGTACAAGTCGTGTTTCTGGCACATCCAGTACTGGCCGTGGTTGCAGAAGCGGCAGCCCCAGCACGGCACGATCTGTTCGGAAATCACCCGGTCGCCGACCTTCACCCCGCGCTTTTCCGCGCCAGGGCCGAGGGCGACCACGCGGCAGACAAACTCGTGGCCGGGAATCATCGGCGGCTTCACGTAGCGCGGCTGCTCGGCGTCGCCCCAGAACGAGGGCGCGCCGCGGTAGGTCTTGATGTCGCCCATGCAGATGCCGCACAGCTCGACCTTGGTGAGGATCTCGTCGGGGCCGGGCGTCGGCACATCGACGGTCTCCAGGCGATAGTCTTCGGGGCCGTGACAGACCACGGCCTGCATGGTTTTCGGAATGACGGGGGACAGTTGTTCGGCAGTGCGTTCGGTAACGGTAGACATGACGATAAACCTCACGACAAAAGATCAATTACTGGATGCTGTAGCCACCGTCGATCACCACGTTTTCCCCGGTGATCATCTGTGCGGCGTCGCTGAGCAGGTACAACGCCAGCCCGGCGATTTCTTCCGGCTGGGCAAAGCGGCCCGCCGGGATCTGCAATTTGGCCCGTTCCCCCAGCTCGCCCGCCCAGGCCTTTTTGCCGAGGGCGGTTTCGACGATGGTCGGGGAGATGGCGTTGACGTTGATGTGGGGCGCCCATTCCATGGCGAGCACCTTGGTCATGCCGACCACGGCGGCCTTGCTGGCGCAGTAGGCGACGTGACGGTCCAGGCCGATCACCGCCGCTTGGGAGGCGAGGTTGACGATGCGCCCGCTGCCCTGGGCCAGCATGTGCCTGGCGCAGGCCTGGGCCACGAAGAAACTGGCCTTGAGGTTGATGTCGAGAGTGGTGTCCCAGGCGTTTTCACTGACGTCCAGGGCCTTGTCCAGCAGGGCCACGCCGGCGCTGTTGACCAGATAATCCAGGCGTTTGAAGTGATCGAATATGTAATCGACGGTGCTGTGCACCTGGTCGAGTTGGCGCAGGTCCACGGCGATGCCGATGTTCCCGGCGCCGAGGCTGGCGGCGACTTCGACCACGGCCGGGTCGCGGTCCAGCAGGGCCACCCGCGCGCCGCGTTCCACCAGCAGGCTGGCACAAGCCAGACCGATCCCGGCGGCCCCGCCGGTGATCACGGCGCAGCGGCCGGTGAGGTCGAAGGCTTGATTCCAGAATCCAGACATGAACATGACTCCATTTTTCAGATCGGTGGAGATCCAATGTGGGAGCGGGCTTGCTCGCGAAAGCGGTGTATCAGGTGGCACATCTGTTGAATGATCCACCGCTTTCGCGAGCAAGCCCGCTCCCACACTTGACCGGGTTTCAAGTCAAAACTTACTTCGTACCGCTCACCTGCTGGTACAGCGCATCCGCATTCGCATTGGTCACCGGCACCCACGGCAGGATGTAGTTCCTGGCGGTGCCGTCACCCCATTTCACGTCCTTGCCATAACGTTCCCAGATCACCGACTGCGGCTTGTAATCCTTGCCGGCCAGCGCCCGCAGCGCCACATCCAGCGCGCCTTGGGACTGGGCCTGGGCGTCCTGCAGGAAGGTGGTCACTTCATCCTTCTTCGCCGCCTGGATCGCATCCGGCATGCCGTCGATGGACGTCACCGGCACATCCTTGGACGTCAGCCCATGGGACTTCAACGCCTGCACCGCACCGAGGGCCATGTCGTCGTTCTGCGCGATCACCCCGTTGATGCCCTTGGGGTGTGCGTTCAGCCAGTCTTCAGTCAGGGCCAGGGCCTGGGCGCGGTCCCAGTTGGCGGTTTTCTTCTCGATGATCTTGATGTCCGGGTGCTTGCCCAGTACTTCCATCTCGCCCTTTTCGCGGTCGATCTGCGCCGACTGGCCAATCGGGCCCTGGATGATCACCACGTTCCCGCGGCCCTTGAGTTTGTCGACCATGGCCTGGGCCTGCAGGCGACCGCCTTCCACGTCATCGTTGCCAACATAAGGCACGTTGGCGTCCGCCACCTTGGTGTTGGAGGCGATCACCACCACGTCATTGCTCATGGCGGCCTTCACGGTGCCGACGCCGGCCTTGGTGTCGATCGGCACAAACAGGATCGCGTCGTAGTGCTGGGTCACCATGTTTTCAATCTGGTTGTTCTGGGTCAGTGCGTCATAGTTGCCGTCGAACACGGTCAACTGCACGGTGCCGTCCTTGACTGCAGGGTGTTCCTTCAGCTCGCGCACCCAGTTCTGCATGAACTGGCCCTTGAGCCCGTACACGGCGGCGCCGATCTTGTAGGTCTTGCCATCGGCGGCCAGGGTGACACTGCTGGCGAGCAGGGAGAGTGCCGCGACGGCGGCCAAAGTCGTACCAGGTTTCATGAGAGAACTCCGTTATTGTTGTAGTGGTAGTTTTCAGAACTAGCGTTTCTTCTTGCGCCACACGTCAATCAGCACTGCGAACACGATGATCAGGCCCTTGGCGACCTGCTGGTAATAGGAGGACACGCCGAGCAGGTTCAGGCCGTTGTTGATCACGCCGATCAGCAATGCGCCAAACAGCGTGCCGACAATCGTGCCGGTACCGCCCGACAGGCTGGTGCCGCCGATTACCACGGCGGCAATCGCATCCAGCTCATACGAGGTGCCGGCCTGGGGCAGGGCAGAGGTGGTGCGCGCCGACAGCACCACACCGGCCAGCCCGGCGAGCAGGCCCGAGACCACGTACACCGAAAACATCACCTTGCGCACGCCGATCCCGGAGGTGCGCGCGCTCTTCTCGTTGCCACCCACCGCGTACACATAGCGGCCGTAGGTGGTGTAGCGCAGTACCATCCAGAAGATCAGCGCGACCACGGCGAAGATCACGATCGGCACACCGATCGGGCCGATCTTGCCGATACCCAGCGCCAGGTAGGCGTCGGGCAGGTCAGTGATCGGGCTGCCGTCGTTCAAGATGAAGGTCATGCCCCGGGCAATACTCAGCATGCCCAAGGTCGCGACAAAGGGCGGGATCGACAGGTTGGCGACCATAAAGCCGTTCACCACCCCGAGCATCGCCCCGGCGAACATCCCGGCGCTGACTGCCGCGAGCACGCCATAGCCCTGGGTCGCGACCATGGCGCTGCACAGCCCTGCAAAGGCCAGGATCGAGCCCACCGACAGGTCGATGCCCTTGGTCAGGATCACGTAGGTCATGCCCACGGCGAGGATCCCGTTGATCGAGGTCTGGCGCAGGATGTCCATCCAGTTGCGCCAGGTCATGAAGTATTCGCTGGCGAAGGCCATCACCAGGCACAGGAGGATGAACACCAGCGGCAGGCCGAAGCGGTCGAGGGACAGGCGCAGGCGGCTGCGGGGTGCGGTCGTGACGGGGGCGGCTGCAGGTGTAGAAAGTGATTTGGCATTCATGAGGCAAGACTCAACAAGGCTTCCTGGGAAAGGGCGGTATCGCTGCTGATGGTCACCAGCCTTCCGCCTTTGAACACGGCAATACGGTCACTCAGGTGCAGCAATTCCGGGGCTTCGGACGACACCACAATTGCCGCGCCGCCGGCGCGCACGAACTGGTCCAGCAGGTGATAGATCTCCTGCTTGGCGCCTTCATCGATGCCCCGGGTCGGCTCATCGCACAGCAGGCAGATCGGCTGGGTCGACAGGCATTTGGCGAGCACTACTTTCTGCTGGTTGCCGCCGCTCATGGATTCCACCGGCAGGTCCAGGGAAGTGGTCTTGATCTGCAGGCGCTTGACCATGTCCTGGGCCAGTTGGTTTTCCTTGCGGGCATTGATCAGCGACCAGCTCGACAGCTGCTTGTACGCCGACAATGCGATGTTCGAGAGGATGCTGCCGCTGAGCACCAGGCCGCTGTCCTTGCGGTCTTCGGTGACCAGCGACATGCCGGCCTGGATCGTTGCCTTGGGCAGGCCGATGGGCATCGGTTTGCCTTGCAGGGTCACGCTGCCGGAGTCCGGCGTGGTGAGGCCGTAGATGCAGTTGAGGAATTCGCTGCGGCCCGAGCCCATCAGCCCGTAGATGCCGAGAATCTCGCCCTGGCGCAGTTGCAGGCTGATGTCCTGGAACTCGCCGGCGCGGCTCAGGCTGTCGACGTCCAGGCAACATTCGGCGGCGCATTCGCGGCCGACCTTGTGGTCGATGCGGGTCAGTTCCTGGCCCACGATGCCGCGCACCAGGTGGGCGCGGTCGATATCGGCCATGCGCCCGGTCTCAACGAAAGCGCCGTCACGAAAGATGCTGTAGTCGTCGGCAATCTGCGCCAGTTCACTGAGGCGGTGCGACACATAGATGATGCCGGCACCACGGGCGGTGAGGCGGCGGATGGCCTTGAACAGGGTTTCGGCCTCGCGCTCGCCGATGGCCGAGGTGGGCTCGTCCATGATCATCACCTGGCAGTCGTGGCTGAATGCCTTGGCGATCTCCACCAACTGGATCTGCGCCACGCTCAGGCGATGCATGGGGCTGGTGGCGTCGACGTCGAACTCCAGGCCTTCCAGCAGTTCGCGAGTGCGCCGGTTGAGCTCCTTGCTGTCGACGATGCAGCCGGCGCGGCGCGGTTCGCGGCCCAGCCAGATGTTTTCGGCGACGGTCATGTAGGGGATGGGTTCCAGCTCCTGGGTGATCATCGCGATCCCCGCCGCGAGTGCTTCGCTGGGGCGGTTGAACTGGACGGGGGAGCCGTTGAGCAGGATGGTCCCGGCGTCACGCTGGGTGATGCCCATCAGGATGCTCAGGAAAGTCGATTTGCCTGCGCCATTGCCGCCGCACAGGGCGTGGACGCTGCCGGCCCGCAGAGAGAGGCGCCCCTCACGCAGGGCAGGAATCCCGGCGTAAGCCTTGGCGACGTGTTCAGCCTGGAGCAGTAATGGCGTGGCCATCGGCGTGTCCTCGTGCTGTGAATTCTTATTAGGTCGCACAGTCATGTTTCGCTGTGAGCATATGTGTATCAAATGAAATTCTGATCAGTCAATCTCTTTCACTGAAAAGTTGTAAATGGATGGATTTGCGCAAAGTACGCCGATTTAGAGGGCTTTGACTGGGAGGTCAGCTAAATCTTGCTTGACAGGGCGACTGGAATATCCGAGAAATGACTGAGCTAAATTTCACTGAGTGATCATATGATCACTCTCCAGCACCCAAAACGGCAGCGGAGCCAAACGCCATGAACACACCTTTCCCGGTGGCTATCGGATGCGATGAAGCGGGTTATGAGCTCAAAGAACTGTTGAAGCGCCATATCGAGGCGCTGGGTTACCCGGTGACGGACTTCGGCACCCACTCCACGGCGCCGGTGCTGTACCCGGACATTGCCCTGGCGGTGGCCACGGCGATCAATGCCGGCGAGCAACGCTTGGGCGTGCTGGTGTGCGGCACCGGCATCGGCATGGCCATCTCGGCCAACAAAGTCTTGGGGATTCGTGCGGCCCAGGCCCATGACACTTATTCGGCGGAGCGGGCACGCAAGAGCAACGATGCGCAGATCCTGTCCATCGGTGCACGGGTGATCGGCGCGGAACTGGCCAAGAGCATCGTCAAGTCGTTCCTGGAGTCGGAGTTCGAAGCCGCGCGTTCCGGGGCCAAGGTCGACCGCATCAACGCGATCGAGCGTGACGGGCATCAGTAGTGGACGGAACGGGGCAAGAGTCGGGAGAATGCGCCTTTGACACCGAAACGGAAGCCCGTGCCCATGAGTGACAGTACCCAGCGCATCGCCAGCGACATCGACCTGATGACCGAAGTGGCAATGCTCTATTACCTTGAGAACGTCACTCAGGAAGCCATCGCCAAGCGCTTCGACCTGTCCCGGGCAAAAGTCAGCCGCCTGCTCAAACGCGCACGGGATGAAGGGATTGTCGAGGTGCGGGTGTTGCAGCACCCGGCGATGAACAACGAGCTGGAACAGGCGCTGGTGGAGCGCTTCCAGCTGGACCGCGCCTTGATTGCGGTGGACCACAGCGACCCGGACACCCAGCGCTCGGCGGTGGCGAGCCTGGTGGCCAACTACCTGAACAAAACCCTCAGCGACGGGATGATCGTCGCGGTTGGCATGGGGCGTAATGTCGGTGCGGTGGCCGATAACGTATTTTTGCCGGTGACCCGCAACTGCACGTTTGTGTGCGCCATTGGCGGTTCGCTCAAGGCGGGTGAATACATGAACCCCGACCATATTTGCCGGCGCCTGGCCCTGCGGTTTGGTGGCGAGAGTGAAAGCCTGTACGCCCCGGCGCTGGTGGCCAACCCGGAACTGCGCGGGGTGTTGATCAGCAACGATACGGTGCGTTCCACGCTTGACCGTGCCCGCCGTGCGGACATGGCGTTGATCGGCATCGGTGACATGAGTGAAAACAGCAACATGGTGCGCATGGGGTGGTTTTCGCCCCAGGAAATCGCCCAGGCGCGGTTGTCCGGCACGGTGGGGGACATGATGGGTTATGACTTCATCGACATTCATGGCCAGCCGGCGGTCAACGCGATTCAGGGGCGGGTGATCGGGTTGACGGTGCAGGAGCTGTTTCGGATTCCGGATGTGGTGGCGATTGCCAGTGAAAACACCAAGGCGGCGGCGACGCTGGGGGCGTTGCGCTCGGGAGTGATCAATACCCTGGCGACCACGGTGACCAATGCTCACACCATCCTTGCGCTGGATGACGCGACGCGTAAAAGCTGACACCGCCGATAGTCCAGGCCCTGAACATCAACTGTGGGAGCTGTCGAGCCTTGGCGAGGCTGCGATGGCATCACCGCGGTACTCCCACAATTGACTGCCTCAGGGTTTCCACACCTGCACATCCTGCGCATCCACCGCCTTGGGCAACAACCCCGCCTTGAAGAACGCATCCGCAATCTTCTGCTGCTCCCCCAACTGATCCAGCGTCACCGGCTGCACCTCATAACTGCGATGAGCATTGGCGGCCTCGACAGTCTCCACATCCAGGTTGCCCCACAATGGCCCCAGCACTTTCGCGGCATCACGCGGGTGGCTCTTCACCCACTCGCCAGCCTGGTGCAACTGCTCGTACACCAGCTTCAGCACTTCGGGATGCGCCTGGGCATAGGGCGTACCCGTCAGGTAATAGCGCTTGTAACTGGCCAGCCCGGTACCGTCCGCAAGGGTGCGGGTGGGCAGTTGGCGCTGCACGCTGGTGAGGAACGGTTCCCACGTGACCCAGGCATCAACCTTGTTGTTTTCAAATGCAGCGCGGCCATCGGCGGGCGTCAGGTACGCCGGCTCGATATCGGAGAAGGCCAGCCCCGCCTTGTTCAAGGCAGCGATCAATAAATAGTGAGTGCCGGCGGCCTTGGTCACGGCGATTTTCTTGCCTTTCAAATCCGCCAGTTGCTGGATCGGCGAGTCCTTGCGCACCACGATCGCCTGGGCTTGGGGCGAGGGCGCTTCCTGGGCGAAGTAGGTGAGCTTGGCCTGGGCGGCCTGGGCGAAGATCGGCACGGTGTCGGCCACGTCGGCGCTGATATCCACGTTACCGACGTTGAGTGCTTCCAGCAGCGGCAGGCCACTGGGGAACTCGTGCCAGGTGACGTCGATGCCGTCGGCCTTGAGGGCTTTTTCCAGGGTGCCCTGGGTTTTCAGCAAGGTGATCAGGGTCGAGGATTTCTGGTAGCCGATGCGTACGGTTTCCTGGGCTTGTGTGCTCAGGGTGGTGCAGAGGCCCAGTGTGGCAAGGCCTGCGATGAAAAGGCGATGGAGCGAAAACTGGGGCATGGCGTGCTCGACTCTTAATGGATTAAGGTGAGCTTATTGTTCTAAAAAACATTCGATAAATAATTTTTCGATCTTAGCTTAGGGCTTTATCGGGTGCGCCGTTCGCGGCCTTTCAGCGTCAGGGAACAACGAGGCGATACGCAGTTGTAGGTTGGTTGCCCATGGGGTTGTCGCCAAGGCGATTCGCGCGTTGGTTCGCGATGATTTCTCAGACTTCTTCGCCTGGCAGTTGCACAATGGCGAAGTGCTGAGTCTCAACATCGCCACAGAGCCCAATGTGGCGAGGGAGCTTGCTCCCGTTGGGGTGCGAAGCGCCCCCTGGTAGGCCGCTGCGGTCTTTCAGGATGGGCCGGTCAATGCTTTTGGGGTTGCTGCGCAACCCAGCGGGAGCAAGCTCCCTCGCCACAGTGTGGGTGTGAGTCATGTCTACAGGGGAACGCTCAACGCCTGCGCAAACGCCTGGGGCGTAGGGCTTTCCGGCCAGGTCGGAACACCCTCCACCAGCGTTACCCACGGCTGCTTGTGCCGCAGCCAGATATGCGCCACCGGCTGCACGGACGGGCTCTCATCCAGTGTCCCGACCCGCAGCACAACCAACCCCGGCGCGGCCGTCGTGGTGTTGCAGATCCGCGTATGGCACACCCCGCACAACCGATGTTCCGAGCGCTGCCCATCAACGTCATAGGCATATTCCGTCAGCGAACCTTCAACCCGCAGCGCATCCGCCGGCAACAGCGCATGCAGGGCAAACGCGCTGCCGCTCCAGGTCTGGCAGTGGCGGCAATGGCAGGCATACACCGCCAGCGGCGCGTCGGTATCGAGGGTGTAGGTCACGCGGGTGCAGCGACATTGGCCCGTGAGTGTCATCAAAAACGATCCTGTGCAAAGTGAGGGCGAAAGCCCCATCGGTTATGCTCGCCAGCATGCCGCAGCCCCCGAACAAAGAACATCCGCCAAAACTGCCCAGCGGCTCACAGGAAATGTATGAACGCCCCGCAACTCCAATGGGAAACCCAGCGCGCCTTCCTCGCCGTGTTGCGCACCGGCAGCCTGTCGGGCGCGGCCCGTTTGCTGGGGATTGCCCAGGCCACCGCGCGGCGACGGATCGAGGCCCTGGAGCAGAGCGTCGGGGTCAGCCTGTTTATCCGCTCACCCGCCGGGCTGTTGCCCACCGACACGGCCAAGGACCTGATCAGCCACGTTGAAGCGATGGCCGTTGCCGCCAACGCCTTCAGCCGCGCAGCCTCGGCCGACACGGCCCTCGCCGGCGGCACGGTGCGGCTCACCAGCGGCAAGCTGCTGGGCGTTGAAGTGCTGCCGCCCATGTTGCGCAGCCTGCGCCGTGATCATCCGCAATTGGCCATCGAACTGAGCGTATCCAATCGGCTGCAGGCACTTGCCCGGCAAGAGGCCGACGTCGCCGTACGCATCCGTCGCCCGGTCGAATCCACGGTGGTCGCGCGCAAGGTCGGCGACCTTCACGTAGGGTTGTACGCCGCACCCGAACTGTTGGCAGAGCAGGGCACGCCGGACACCGTTGCGCAATTGCACGGCTACCCGCTGATCGGGCCGGACCGCAACTTGCTGGAGATCGAATTCCTGGGTGAGCGCGGTTTCGACTGTTCGGCGCCCAGTACGGTGATTCGCACCGACGATCACCTCGCGCAGTTGGCCGCTCTGCGTGCGGGGCTTGGGATCGGCGTGTGTTCAGCCCAGGTGGCACAACGTCACGCGCTGGTGCGGGTGTTGCCCGCGCAGGTGGATTTCAAGGTTGACGTGTGGATCGCCATGCATCAGGACATGCGCAAGGTCCCGCGCATCGCCGTGGTGTTCGATGGCTTGGGCGCGGCCCTGACGGACTTCCTTCAGCCGCGATAACGCAACGCTTCCACCAACAGCGCAAATGCGGGCGAGGCCTGGCGGCGGCTGGGGTAGTACAGGTGAAAGCCGGCAAACGGCGCACACCAGTCATCCAGCACCTGCACCAGTCGCCCGTCCGCCAGATAAGGCGCTACCAGGTCGGCAGGCACGTAGCTCAAGCCCAAGCCGTCGACCGCTGCCTTGAGCAATGGGTACACGCCATTGAAGGTCACCTGGCCAGACACCCGCACATTCAGGCTTTCATCGCCTTTCTTGAATTCCCACGCATACAGGCCGCCATTGGTGGGCAGGCGCAAGTTGTTGCAGGCGTGATCGGTCAAGTCCCGAGGCGTGCGGGGGACCGGGCGCTGGGCAAAGTACGCCGGTGACCCCACCACCAGCATGCGCATGTCCGGGCTGATGCGCGTGGCAATCATGCCCTGGGCCACATCTTCCCCAAGCCGTACACCGGCGTCGAAGCCGTGGGCGGCGATGTCGACAAAGCCATAGTCGCAACACACCTCCACGGCGATATCCGGGTACTGCGCCAGGAACGGTTTCAGCACCGGCCACAGGATGAATTCCAGCGCGTGGTCCATGGCGTTGATGCGAATGGTACCGGACGGCCGGTCGCGCAAATTACTCAGGCCTTCAAGCCCCACCTGGATTTCATCGAAGTGCGGCCCGACCGTATCGATCAAGTGCTGTCCGGCTTCGGTGGGTGACACGCTGCGGGTGGTGCGAGTCAGCAGGCGCAACCCCAGGCGCGCCTCCAGGGCGCGGATGGTATGGCTCAGCGCGGACTGGGAAACCCCGAGTTTGGCCGCCGCCTTGGTAAAGCTGCGCTCACGGGCTACCGCCAGAAAGGCGAGCAGGTCGTTGGCGTTTTCCCTGAGCATTGGTGAGTGATCCTCATAAGTATTTTCGGATTCTAGCGGCTAATTATCACAATTCGTAACTGTTAGATTGGATTCAGTCCCCTAACCCGGAGAATGATCATGCGCAAACGTACACTCGGTAACAGCCAACTTGAAGTCTCGGCCCTGGGGCTCGGCTGCATGGGCATGAGCTTTGGCTACGGCCCTGCGGCCGACAAACAGCAGATGATTGCCTTGCTGCGCAATGCGGTTGAACAAGGCGTGACCTTCTTCGATACCGCCGAAGTCTATGGCCCGTTCATCAATGAAGAACTGCTGGGCGAAGCCCTGTCGCCGCTGCGTGAGCAGGTGGTGATCGCCACCAAGTTCGGTTTTGCCCTCGACCCGTCCGGCAATGGCAAATGGTCCGGTCTCGACAGCCGCCCCGAACATATCCGCCAGGTAGCTGAAGCCTCGCTGAAGCGCCTGAATACCGACGTTATCGATCTGTTCTATCAGCACCGGGTTGATCCGAACGTACCGATCGAAGAGGTGGCCGGTGCGGTGAAGGATTTGATTCAGGAGGGTAAGGTCAAGCATTTCGGCTTGTCGGAAGCCGGCGCCTCGACCATCCGCCGCGCCCATGCCGTTCAGCCCGTAACCGCACTGCAAAGCGAGTACTCCCTGTGGTGGCGCAAGCCTGAGGCCGAGGTGCTGCCGTTGCTGGAGGAGCTGGGCATTGGTCTGGTGCCTTACAGCCCGTTGGGCAAAGGCTTCCTGACGGGCAAGTTCGACAGCCACAGCACCTTTGACAGCTCGGACTTTCGCAGCAATCTACCAAGGTTCACCCCTGAAGCGTTGCAGGCCAACCAGGCTTTGGTTGAGTTGCTGCGCCAGGTCGCCCTGCGCAAACACGCCACGCCATCGCAGATCGCACTGGCCTGGTTGCTGGCCCAGAAGCCCTGGATCGTACCGATTCCAGGCACCACCAAAACCTCGCGCCTGACGGAAAACCTGGGGGCGCTCGAAGTGCAGCTCAGTGGGGCAGAACTCCATGAACTGGACGTGGCCGCTGCGAACATCGCCGTGCACGGCGACCGCTATCCCGAAGCCCTGGAACGGATGACCGGCCTATGAAAACCGGCCTCGCCGCCACTGCACTTTCACTCTCCCTATTCGCGTTGGATTCACCGGCACAGGAGACGCCCATGCTGACCATCACGCCCAACGGTTCCCAGCCTTCAGCCAAAGGCCCGGCGGATTATTTCACCGGCACGGTACGCGTCGACTCACCGTTCAAGGGCACCGACGCCGCGCGTGTCACCGGGGCCTTTGTCACTTTCGAACCGGGCGCACGTACCGCCTGGCATACCCACCCGCTGGGCCAGACATTGATCGTCACCGCAGGCCTGGGTCAGGTCCAGGAGTGGGGCCAGCCCGTGCGGGCCATTCGCCCCGGCGACACGGTATGGATTGCACCCGGTGTCAAGCATTGGCATGGCGCCACGGCGAACACCGCCATGACCCATATCGCGATCAACGAAATGCTCGACGGCAAGGTGGTGGACTGGATGGAGCAGGTCAGCGACGAACAGTACGCCGCGCAGTAATCTGTCTCACCGCCGCAACTGCGGCTCGCCTTCAATGCAGCTCACCAGAAACTCCATCACCACCTTCACCGAAGGCGAGCGGCGCATATCCGGATACACCGTCAGCCAGATATCGCGAACCGGGCCTTCGGTGTTCGTTGCCAACCGCACCAATGCCGCGTCGTGATCACCCACCAGCGTGGGCAACACCACTGCACCTACCTGGGCCCGGGCGGCCATTTGCTGGGTGATCAGGTCGCTGGCGGCGAAGGCAATCGTGCGGTTGCCGCGCACCTGGTGCATCCATGCCTGTTGGGGCAGGTGGTCGCGGGTGGCGTCATAGGCAATGAATGTCCACTGTTCAGCGGGTAACTGCTTGAGCTCGGGCGTGGCATAGAGCCCGAAACGCACGGCGCCGACCTTTCTGCGTACCAGCGCTTCCTCATCGGGACGCACCGTGCGCAGGGCAATGTCGGCTTCGCCTTTGTCGAGGGCGGCCAGCGTCGTCGAGGACATCAACACGATATTCAGCTTGGGATATTGCGCCCTGAAGCGTGCGACATGGGGCGCGATGCAGTGGATGGCAATCGACGGCGGGCAACTGACCCGCACGGTGCCGGCCACTTCGATCGAGGCCACGCGGGACAGGCGCATCACTTCGGTGGCCATCTCGCCCATGCCGGCCGCCAGCTTCGCCAGTGCCAGGCCTTCCTCGGTGAGCGGTCGGCTGCGGGGCAGGCGATCCACCAACTTTACGCCGAGGGCTTTTTCCAAGGCATCGACGCGCCGGCCGACGGTGGCGTGTTCCACCTGCAGCTCGCGGGCGGCAGCCGATAGCGACTGGGTGCGTGCCAGTACGGTGAAGAAAAACAGATCCTGCCAGTCGAACATCGGGTTATTTCCGCACTGAGGGTGGGAGGTATTGGGGAATTCTCGTACAGAGTAGCGCCTTTTACCATGGCGCATTCCCACTGCAAACGGAGTTGTCCCGCGATGAAAGCCCTCACCCTTGAAACCTACGGCGGCCCGGAAGTTGTTCAACTGCGCCACGATGTCCCTACACCTCAGGTGACTCCCGGCCATGTGCTGGTCAAGGTGGCCTGCGCCGGGATCAATTTCATGGATGTGCACACCCGCCAGGGCAAATACGCCAGCTCGGTGACCTACCCGGTACGGCTGCCGTGCACCCTGGGCATGGAAGGCGCGGGTGTGGTGGTGGCGGTGGGCGAGGGCGTGAGCCATCTGGCGCCGGGTGATCGGGTGGCCTGGTGCATTGCCTGGGGCGCGTTCGCTGAATACGCCAGCGTACCCGCCGCGCGGGTGGCGCAAATTCCCAATGCGATCAGCTTCGATCAGGCGGCTGCGGCGATGTTCCAGGGCTGCACGGCTCACTACCTGATTGAAGATGTTGCGCGGTTGCAGGCGGGCAACAGCTGCCTGATCCATGCCGCGTCCGGCAGCATCGGCCAGTTGCTGGTGCAAATGGCCCGGCGACTCGGTGCCACGGTATTCACCACCGGCAGCAGCACTGAAAAATGTGCGATTGCCCTTCAGCGCGGTGCTGATCACGCCTGGCCATACGACGGGTTTGCCGATCGAGTCTTGCAGGTAACGCAGGGGCGGGGTGTGGACGTGGTGTTCGATTCGGTGGGTAAGGCCACCTTGCGTGAAAGCTTCAAGGCCTGTCGTACGCGGGGGCTGATCGTCAATTACGGCAACGTCTCCGGTTCGATCACTGACCTCGATCCGATGGAGTTGGGGGAGGCCGGTTCACTGTTCCTGACTCGCCCACGGCTCAACGACCACATGGCCGACGGGCCTACGGTGCAGAGGCGTGCCAATGCGGTGTTTGCGGCGATACTTGAAGGTTCGCTGACGGTGGATATCGAAGGGCATTACGCCCTGGAAGAGGTGCAGCAGGTGCACGCGAGGATTGAGGCACGGCAGCAGATTGGCAAGGCGGTGGTGTGGCTGGACCGTGAACTTCACTAATGGCCAGAGAGCTTGTGTGGCGAGGGAGCTTGCTCCCTCGCCACAGGGGTCGTGGCGCTTGTGAGGATCAGTTAACAGTAGGCGAAAAAAAGCCGGCTGATCAGGCCGGCTGGGGGTGAACCGCGAACGACAGGGGTTACGCGCGGTTTTCCATCAGGCGGTCAGCGCCACCTTCAGCTACACGGTTTTCTTGAAGACGGTCTGCACCACCTTCAGCTACACGGTTGCCTTGAAGACGCTCAGCGCCACCTTCAGCTACACGGTTTTCTTGAAGGCGATCAGCACCACCTTCAGCAACACGACGTTCCAGCAGGCGATCAGAACCACCTTCAGCAACACGACGTTCCAGCATACGGTCAGACCCACCCTCAGCCACGCGGCTGTCCATCAGGCGATCCGCGCCGCCTTCAGCGAGGGCAGGTTGGGTAAAGGCGCTTACAGCAAGTACCGAGAAAGCGAGGCTAAGCAAGAGTTGGCGTTTCATGAGGGTGTGCTCCGGGAAAGTCGTTGGTTGGTATGGATGCGATGTTACGCGGCAGATTTTTTAAGAGAACTTCATTGGGCTGATGGTGACTATCGACGCCAGCGATGGCCCGTTTTCCCGGGCCATCGCGTCGCTCATCACGGCATTTCTGGCAGTTCCCGAGGGCGCAGGTCGAACACCAGCACCTCGGCGTCCTCCCCACGGCTCAGGTGAATCTCCCGCTCATCGCGCACTCGGGCGCCGTCGCCTTCGTGCAAGCGCTGGCCATTGACTTCAACGCTGCCCCGCGCCACATGGATGTAGGCGTAGCGTTCCGGGGCCAGCGGCAGGCTGGCGGTTTCAAAGCCGTTGAACAGCCCGGCATACACCCGCGCGTCCTGGCGCACGCCGAGGGAGCCGTCGGTGCCTTCCGGCGAGATGATCAACTGCAACCGGCCGCGTTTTTGCGCCTCGGTGAAGTGCTCCTGCTGATAGCGCGGTTCGGCGCCCGCCACCTCCGGCACGATCCAGATTTGCAGGAAGTGCACGCCCTGGGTGTGGCTGTGGTTGAACTCGCTGTGGGCCACGCCGCTGCCGGCGCTCATCAGTTGCACGTCGCCGGGGCGAATCACCGAACCGGTGCCCAGGGTGTCCTTGTGTTCCAGGGCGCCTTCGAGCACATAGGAGAAAATCTCCATGTCGCGGTGCGGGTGTTGGCCGAAGCCCTTGCCGGCGGCAACCCGGTCATCGTTGATCACCAGCAGGTCGGAAAAACCCTGTTCTTTGGGATTCCAGTAGTTGGCGAACGAGAAGGTGTGGAACGACTTTAACCAACCGTGATTGGCGGCGCCGCGTTCCGAGGCTTTGCGAAGGGTCAGCATGGGGTGTTCTCCTCAAGGGAAGCCTGGCTGCGAGATGCAGGGCTTCGGTGTGAGGAGAAGATTACTGGTTAACGATAGGTTGATTAAGAAGCTGTAATCGGAATAACTGTCTCTTTTAGGTTGACGATCGCCAGCTGTGCCGTCCGCAGATGATGGCGGTAGCGCAGCTGAAGTTTGCGCCAGGCCATTGGGTTCACGCCTTCGCTGCGGCTGAACAGGTGACAGAAGTGCGCCTGGTCGCAGAACCCGCATTCCTGGCTGATCTGCGTCAGGCTCAGGGCGGAGCCGGTGATCAGCACCTTGGCCTGCTTGATGCGTTGCTGGCGAATCCATTCCTGGGGTGATACACCGGTGGTGCGCTTGAAGGCCCTGGAGAAATGGCTGCGGGACAGCTCACAGGCGCGAGCCAGTTCCGTCACCTCCAGGGGGCCAGCAAGATTGGCGAGGATCAATTGCTTGACCCTCTGTTCCCGCTCTGAACACAGGGTTCCGGTTGCAGCTGCTGGTTGAGCCATGATCGCTAATCCGTGGTCGATGGGCGCTTGTTTTCACACACCTTACCGGTGAATGAATCCCCAGTGTAGACCGCTGCAAGCATCTGTTGAACTGAGCACATGCATGCAATTTTTCTGGATCGGGCCGTCGCACACTAGCGCGAACGTTCAAGCATCCAGGGGAAGGGCACGATGGACTCAACAGCACAAGGCGGGCCGGACGAGGTCGTGACCCTGGTGGTCAAGCACCGCATAAAACCCGGGCTTGAAGCCGACTACGAAGCCTGGCTGCGACGCATCGTACGCATTGCCGGCGAGCGTCCCGGCCACCTCGGCGTTGACGTTGTGCGCAGCAAGCAGGGCGGCCTTGCGTTGTTCACCTGCGTGCTGCGTTACCGCTCCACCGAAGACCTGGAGCGCTGGCTCGATTCGCCGCAGCGCCTGGAGCTGATCAACCAAGCCGCACCGATGCTGGCCGACGGCGACCAGACCGAAGTCGGCGCGGTCAACGAGTTCTGGTTCTCGCCCCTGGCCGATGCTGCCGCCAAGCCGCCGCGCTGGAAACAGGCAGTGGTCACGCTGCTGGTGATCCTGCCGCTGACCTTGCTGGTGCCGATCATCTGGGGCCCGGTACTGCGGCTGCACCCGTTACTGTCCAACTACATCGTCGCCACCTTCCTGGTCACCCTGACCATCGTTTTACTGGTGGTTTACCTGCTGATGCCGGCGGCCACCCGTCTGTTCGCGCCCTGGCTTGAAGCCTCTGTAAAGGAAACCCTATGAACGCCGACCTGATTCTGTTCAATGGCCAGTTCCACACCGTGGACCGTGAAAATCCCCGCGCCACGGCAGTTGCGATCCACCAGGGACGCTTCGTCGCGGTGGGCACCGACGGCGAAGCCATGGCCCTGCGCGGCAGTGGTACCCAGGTCATCGACCTCAAGGGTCGCACCGTCATCCCTGGCCTCAACGACTCGCACCTGCACCTGATCCGTGGCGGCCTGAACTACAACCTCGAACTGCGCTGGGAAGGCGTGCCGTCACTGGCCGATGCCCTGCGCATGCTCAAGGATCAGGCTGACCGCACGCCCACGCCGCAGTGGGTGAGGGTGGTGGGCGGCTGGAACGAATTCCAGTTCGCGGAAAAACGCATGCCCACCCTCGACGAGCTCAACCAGGCCGCCCCCGATACGCCGGTGTTCGTGTTGCACCTGTATGACCGGGCCTTGCTCAACCGCGCCGCCCTGCGCGTGGCTGGCTACACCAAGGACACACCGAACCCGCCCGGCGGCGAGATCGTGCGCGACCATAACGGCAACCCCACCGGCATGCTGGTGGCGCGGCCCAACGCGATGATTCTCTACGCGACCCTGGCCAAGGGCCCGAAACTGCCCCTGGAATACCAGGTGAATTCCACCCGCCAGTTCATGCGCGAACTCAACCGCCTGGGGCTGACCAGCGCCATCGACGCCGGCGGTGGTTTCCAGAACTATCCCGACGATTACGCCGTGATCGAACAGTTGGCCAAGGACCAGCAACTGACCGTGCGCATCGCGTACAACCTGTTCACCCAGAAGCCCAAGGAAGAACTCAGCGACTTCAAGAACTGGACCGGCAGCGTGACCCTGCATCAGGGCGACGACTACCTGCGCCACAACGGCGCCGGCGAAATGCTGGTGTTCTCGGCGGCCGACTTCGAAGACTTCCTCGAACCACGCCCAGACCTGCCGCTGACCATGGAGCAGGAACTGGAACCGGTGGTGCGCCACCTGGTGGAACAGCGCTGGCCGTTCCGCCTGCACGCCACCTACAACGAGTCGATCTCGCGGATGCTCGACGTGTTCGAGAAGGTCAACCGCGACATCCCGTTCAACGGCTTGCCATGGTTCTTCGATCACGCCGAAACCATCACCCCGCAGAACATCGAGCGCGTGCGGGCGCTGGGCGGCGGCATCGCGATCCAGGACCGCATGGCGTTCCAGGGTGAGTACTTTGTGGAGCGCTACGGCGCCAAGGCCGCCGAGGCCACGCCGCCGATCAAACGCATGCTCGCCGAAGGCGTGCCGGTGGGCGCTGGCACCGACGCCACCCGGGTGTCGAGCTACAACCCCTGGACCTCGCTGTACTGGATGGTCAGCGGCCGCACCGTCGGCGGGCTGGAACTGCACGCCGAGGGGCTGCCCCGGCTGACGGCCCTGGAACTGTTCACCCACGGCAGCGCCTGGTTCTCCTCCGAGCAGGGCAAGAAGGGCCAGATCAAGGTCGGCCAACTGGCGGACGTGGCGGCACTGTCGGCGGACTTCTTCAGTGTCGATGAGGAGGCCATCAAGTGGATCGAATCGGTACTCACCGTGGTCGGCGGCAAGGTGGTGTACGGCGCCGGCGACTTTGAAGATTTCGCACCACCCAGCGTGCCGGTGCTGCCGGACTGGTCGCCGGTGGTCAAGGTACCGGGCCACTGGCGCCCGGCGTCAGCGCTGCAAGCCCAGGTGCACCAGTGCAGCGGCCCCTGTGGCGTGCATGCCCATAGCCATGAACGGGCGCGTCTCTCGAACGTGCCGGTCAGCGACTTCCAGGGTTTCTGGGGCGCGTTTGGCTGCTCGTGTTTTGCCTTCTGAATCTAACCCCAAAAGAGTATTCCCATGACTTACAAACGCCTGAACAAAGATGACGCCGTGGTCCTGCTGGTGGATCACCAGACCGGCCTGATTTCCCTGGTGCAGGACTTCTCGCCCAACGAGTTCAAGAACAACGTGCTGGCCCTGGCGGACCTGGCCAAGTTCTTCAAGCTGCCGACTATCCTCACCACCAGTTTCGAAAGCGGCCCCAACGGCCCGATGGTGCCGGAGCTGAAAGAACTGTTCCCGGACGCGCCGTACATCCCGCGCCCTGGCCAGATCAACGCATGGGACAACGAAGATTTCGTCAAGGCAGTGAAAGCCACCGGCCGCAAGCAACTGATCATTGCCGGTGTGGTGACCGACGTGTGCGTGACCTTCCCGACGCTGTCGGCCCTGGCTGAAGGGTTTGAAGTGTTTGTGGTCACCGATGCTTCGGGCACCTTCAATGAGACCGTGCAACAGGCGGCGTGGGCACGCATGACGGCGGCCGGTGCACAGCTGGTGAACTGGTTCTCGGTGGCCTGCGAGCTGCAGGTGGACTGGCGCAACGACATGGAAGGCCTGGCGAATCTGCTGTCGCCGCGTATTCCCAACTATCGCAATTTGATGAACAGCTACTCGGCGCTGACGGCCAAATAAACCGCTCTCTGATATGCAGGTAATCCAATGTGGGAGCGGGCTTGCTCGCGAAGGCGGTGTGCCAGTCAATACAT
>NZ_JACAOM010000129.1:0-22047 GCF_013386245.1 Pseudomonas sp. 21615526
CAAGCCCGCTCCCACATTAGTTTGGTATTGCCAATTCAAGATCCAGCAATGCTGAGCCCAGGCACTTGCCATGGGCGTCCAGCGCCAGCGACCGCGTCACCCCGCCTCGCAGGATCCCCGGCAACACGAAGTTCAGTGCCTGCACATTGGGCAGTTCATAACGCCGCACCGGTGCGGCACCCGCCTCCAGCAACGGCGCAAAAAACGCCGCTACCACCTCAGCCGTGAGTTGCTCGCAGAGCAGCGGATAGTCCTCGGCCCGATACGCGATGATCGAGATGTTCGAGGTGTCGCCCTTGTCTCCCGTTCGGGAGTGGGCCAGGGTGTGCAGCTTCATGCTTCGATCCTCGGGTTGACCGCGTGACGAGGCAGCAGCAACGATGCCACCGCCACCACCTGGCGCAGGCTCTTGCTGGCGCCACCGCCGCCGGACGGGCCGTTGGTGTAGAGAGTTTCCACTTCATTGCCGACACGCACCGCCTCGCTGCGTTCTGCGCAGCGGGCGGCTATGCGCAGGCGCACTTCCCACGGTTCAACCGTGCTGCGCGGGCCGTGCAGGGAGTCGACGCCGATCAATTCGGCACGCACGTCCTGCATGCGCACGCCGGTCAACTCCAAGCGTTTCAGGACCACATCGCGAGCCAGTTGCGCACGAGCGACCGCGCCCGGGCCACCGTAGGAAATCTGCCCCTCACCGATCCAGCCGTCCAGATAACCGACGCTGACTTTCAACGCTTCGGGACGTGGCCGTCCGCTCGCGCCGTGGGCACGCACCCGGTCCACGGCTTCTTCGGTAAACGCCACCTGGGAAAAATCCGCGCACACGTCCGGTGTGAGGTAGGCCGCCGGGTCGTGCACTTCGTAGATCAATTGTTCGGTGCACGTGGCACGGCTGACCCGCCCACCGGAACCTGCGACCTTGGTGATCAAGGCCTCGCCGTCTGCGTCAATCTCGGCCAGTGGAAAGCCCAGGCGTGCCAGGTCGTCCACATCCTTGAAGCCCGGATCGGCAAAGTAGCCACCGCTGACCTGCCCCGCACATTCCAGTAAATGCCCCACCAGCGTGCCGCGCCCCAGCCGTTGCCAATCATCCGCAGCCCAGCCGAATTCGAACATCTGCGGCGCCAGGAACAACGAAGGGTCTGCCACCCGGCCGGTGATCACCACGTCGGCCTCGGCGCGCAAGGCGTCGATAATGCCGTCGGCGCCCAAATAGGCGTTCGCGGAAATCAATCGCTCGCCCAACGAGCCAAGGGTCTGACCGTTGTCGAGCAACTGCTCCGGCTGGGCACGCAAGGTCTCAAGCACGTCGTCGCCAACCACCGCCAGCACCTTGAGGTTAAGCCCCAGTTCACTGGCAATCCGCCGCACTTCAACCGCCGCCGCCACCGGATTGGCCGCGCCCATATTGGTGATTACCCGCAGGCGTCGGCGCCCTTCGGACCGGCCGACAAAGGGCAGCACGCGGCGCATGCGCTCACTCAACAGCGGGTCGTAACCGCCTTGTGGATCGCTGATCCGCGCCTGTTGCGCCAGGGCGATGGTGCGCTCGGCCAGGCATTCGAAGACCAGGTAATCCAGGTCGCCCTGTTCGGCCAATTCCACCGCAGGTTCGATACGGTCGCCGGAGTAGCCGGCGCCGGAACCGATGCGCAAGGTTTTCATTTCAAATCACTCCCAGGAGCAAAGCCGTCAGAGTCATCAACACCGACGCGGCAAACAGAAAGGGGATGGTGAAGCGCTGGTGATCGGCCAATTCGATCTTGCACAGGCCCACCAACAGGAAGGTCGCAGGCGTCAACGGGCTGACCGGAAAGCCGGTGGTGTGCACGCCCAGCAACGAGGCCTGGGCCACTTGCAGCGGGTCGACGCCCAAGGCCTTGCCGACTTCGGCGATCACCGGCATCACGCCGAAGTAGTAGGAATCCGGGTCAAACAGCATGCTCAGCGGCATCGACAGGAAGCCCACCACCGCCGGGATCAACTTGCCGTGGCCCGCCGGAATCTGCGCCACCGCCACTTCGGCGATGGCCTTGAGCATGCCGGTGCCTTGCATGATGCCGGTGAACACACCGGCGGCGAGCAGGATGCTGGCCATGGTCAGGGCGGTTTTTGCGTGGGCGTCGATCCGCGCGCGCTGGGCGTCGACGTTCGGGTAGTTGATGCACAGTGCCACCACGGTGCCGAGCATGAACATCACCACCGGGTCGACCCAACCGGCGATCATCACCACCATCACCAGTACCGTCAGGACCAGGTTGACCCAGAACAGCCGCGGGCGACGCAGGGCAATGTCATCGTCGCTGAGCACCCGTTGCGGCACTGCGTCCACGCTGGAACCAGCGCCCAGGCCCAGGCGTTTTTCTTCCCGGTGGCCCAGCCACCAGGCGCAGGCGAATACAAAGACCAGGCCAACGATCTGCACCGGGATCAGCGGCTGGAACAAGTCCGCCACCGGCACGTGCAGCGCTGCCGAGGAACGCAGTACCGGGCCGGTCCACGGCAGAAAGTTGACCCCGGCCGCCATCGCCGCCACACACGCGAGGATGCGTTTATCAATTCCCAGCCGCGTGTACAGCGGCAGCATCGCCGGCACCGTCACCAGGAAGGTCACCGCGCCGGAGCCGTCGAGGTGCACCAGCAGGGCCAGGGTCGCGGTACCGACGACAATCCTTGTAGGACGCGTCCCTACCGTGCGCAGGATGCGATCAATGATTGGATCCAGCATGCCGGCATCGGTCATGATCCCGAAGAACAGGATCGCAAACACAAACATCCCCACCACGGGGGCGACGTTCTTGATGCCGGTGATGATGAAGGCGCTGGTTTGCAGGCCGAAACCGCCCAGCAGCGCGGCGATGATCGGCAAGGCGATCAGGGCCACCAGTGGCGACAGGCGTTTGCTCATGACGGCAGTGAGCAGGCACAGGATGGTGATGACACCCAGGGTAGCGAGCATGGGGTAGCTCCAGAACGGCGTTTTCGGCCGGTTATTGTTTTCCCTGGAGTATTGGAATCGCGTTAGGCTTTGTAAATTGGAATATTCGGCACCCCACATTCGAAAAAACAAAACGCCCGAGCAAAATAAAAATGAAAAATTCGATCCAGCATATCCAGGCGTTTCTCGCCGTTGCCCGCACGGGCAGTTTTACCAAGGCTGCCAACGAACTGCATTTGTCGCCCTCGGCGCTGACCGTGCAGGTGCAACAACTGGAGGAATGGCTGGGCGTCGCGCTGCTCGACCGCAGCCCGCGCCACGTCAGCATCACCGCCGCCGGGCTGGATGCACGCGGGCCGATGGAGAAGCTGTTGCTGGACCTGGACAACATCGTCACCGGCTCCCGTGACCTGGCAGCGCTACGACGAGGCGTGGTGACCATCGCCGCCCTGCCCTCCGTGTGCGCCGGCGCGTTGCCTCCCGCCCTGCGCCTGTTTCGCGAGCGTTTTGCCGGGATCGAGGTGCGCTTGCATGACCTGGTTGCTCACCGCATTCATGCGCAAGTGCGTTCGGGCGAGGTGGATTTCGGCATTGGTGTGCGGGCGCGGCTGAGTCATGGACTGGCGTTTGTGCCGGTGCTGAATGATCGGTTATGTGCGTTCGTGCCGCTGGATCATCCGCTGACTCGTTTTGCAAAGTTGAGCCTGGAGCAACTGGCCGACCAGCCGATCATCCTCACCGGCCGCGACAGCAGCGTACGGGAACAGGTGGACGCGTTGTTCGATGACACACGCCTGACGATGCTCGCGGGGATGGAGGCCAACTACATGTCGACCGTGTTGGCGTTGGTGCGGCAGGGCTTGGGGATCAGTGTGTTGCCGGAATCGGCGGCGGACAGTCTGGAGGGGTTGAAGCGGATTACCATTGATCATCCGGGGGTGAACCGGGAGATCGGGTTGATCAGTCGCAGTGGACAGCCGTTGAGCCCAGCGGCGCAGCGCTGTTTTGAGTTGCTCAGTGAAGAATTACCTGGCGCACCGCAAAACTAAATGTGGGAGCGGGCTTGCTCGCGAAGGCGGTGGGTCAGCCAATACATGTGCTGACTGGTACACCACCTTCGCGAGCAAGCCCGCTCCCACATTTTCGAGCGCATTTCAGCCCAGCATCGGCACATGCTTGGGATGGCTGGCCACGCGCTTCAACCAGGCTTGCACACCTGGATAGGCGCTAAGGTCAAAGCCACCTTCATCCGCCACATGGGTGTAGGCATACAGCGCCACGTCGGCAATCGAGAATTGGTCGCCCACCAGATACGGTGTCAATTGCAACTGGCGCTCCATCACCTTCAGGGCTTTATAACCGCCCTTGTGCAGCTTCTTGTATTCCTCCAGGCGATCTTCCGGCAGCCCCAGGTAAAACTGGATAAACCGCGCCACCGCGATGTACGGCTCGTGGCTGTACTGTTCGAAAAACTGCCACTGCAGCACCTGGGTGCGCAGGCGCGGTTCGCTGGGCAGGAACTCGCTGCCATCGGCCAGGAAGTTGAGAATCGCATTGGACTCCCACAGGCAGGTGCCGTCTTCCAGCTCCAGCACCGGGATCTTGCCGTTGGGGTTCTTGGCCAGGAACTCCGCGGTCTGGGTGTCGCCCTTCAGGATGTCGACATCGATCCACTCATAGTCGATGCCCAACAGGCTGAGCATGAGTTTGACTTTGTAGCAGTTGCCCGATTTGTAATCGCCGTAGACCTTGTACATGGAGGCTCCCCTATGCCGCTTGCGCGTGCTGTGCTTGACGGACCACCGCAGCGAGACGCTTGAGACCTTCGTCCAAGCGCGCCGGGTCGATATGGCTGAAATTGAGCCGCAGGTGACCGTGATGATTGTCCGGCTCGGAAAAGAACGGTTCACCGGGCATGAACGCGATGTCCTGGTCGAGCGCAGGTGCCAACAAGGTGCGGGTATCGAGCGGCTGTTTCAAGGTCAGCCAGAAGAATAATCCGCCCTGGGGTATTTGCCAGTCGGCCAGATCGCTGAAATGCCGCGCCAGTGCAGCCTGGAAAGCGTCGCGCCGGCCCCGGTAAAAGCTGCGCAACGCTACCAGGTGATGCTGGTATTTCTCGGTGCCGATCCATTGCATCGCCTGCCACTGGCCAACGCGGTTGGTGTGCAGGTCGGCTGATTGCTTGAGTTTGAGCAGGTGCGGGAACAGGTCCGGACTGGCGATCAGGTAGCCGACCCGCAGGCCGGGCAACAAGGTCTTGGATACGGTGCCGGTGTAGATCCAGCTGGCCTTTTTCAGCCGGCTGACGATGGGTTGCGCGCTGCCGCCGTCGAAGGTCAGTTCGCGGTAGGGTTCGTCTTCGATCAGGGTTACGCCAAACTCGTCCAGCAACGCGGCGACGGCCTCGCGCTTGGCATCGCTGTAGCGCACCGCCGAAGGGTTCTGGAACGTCGGGATCAGGTAGACGAAGGACGGGCGATGCTGCTCAAGGCTGCTGCGCAAGGCTCTGAGGTCCGGACCGTCCGCTTCAAGCTGTACGGTCAGGCAATCGGCGCCGAACAATTGGAAAATCTGCAATGCCGCAAGGTAAGTCGGGCCTTCCAGGAGGATTTTGGTGCCCTTGTCGATGTACAGCTTGGCCGCCAGGTCCAGGGTTTGCTGGGAGCCGCTGACCACCATGACCTGGCGGGCATCGCAGGCAATACCCAGCACCCGCGCCTCGGCCGCCAGCAATTCACGCAACTGTGGCTCGCCTTCGCTCATGCCGTATTGGCCGATATTCAGCGGCATGCCTTCCCAATCCAGCGTGGGCAGCATCACTTCGGCCGGCAGGCCACCGGCGAAGGACATCACCTGCGGCTTTTGCGCCGCCGCGAGGATTTCACGGATCAGGGAGCTTTTAAGACGCGAAACACGTTCTGAGAAGGCCATAAGGGTCACCGGTAGCAAAGCCTGGGGAAAATACGTCAAACTGCTTGACCGAAATTACGACGACTTGGGCAGATACGTCAATATGCTTGACCTTAAAAACCAGACCAGCCAGCAAACCGCCATGGAAGCCTTCTTCTTCGGCTACCAGGCGTTCACCGCCAAGGCTGACGAAATGCTGGAGCGCCGCGGCTTGAGCCGGGTGCATCAACGCATCGTGTTTTTTATCGCGCGCTACCCGGCCTTGAGCGTCAAGGAGCTGCTGGAACTGCTCGGCGTGAGCAAACAGGCGCTGAACATGCCGTTGCGCCAACTGCAGGAAATGCACCTGGTGGACAGCGTGGCGTCCGAGACCGACAAGCGTAAGCGCCTGCTGGAGTTGACCGAGGAAGGCCGGCGTTTCGAACAATCGCTGCGGCGCGAACAGGTAAAGCTGCTGCAACGGGCGTTTGCCGAGGCAGGCGAGACGGCGGTAGAAGGCTGGCTGGCGGTAAACAAGGCACTCAGTGGCCAATCCTGAATTGCCTTTCATCCCCTTTCGCACACAAAATAGAAAACATTATTTGCTTTATTTGTATACAAAAGCATAATTCGCTTCGTGCGAGTTCCTGACCTATTGGTCAACAAAACCCGCTGGTACCTCAAAGCGCTGCTGCCCACTCATGTGTCCGGCGCTGGAAATAACAATAAAACTCTTGAGGAGTACTTGCTGTGGAAAGCCGCAAATCCGAAGCCCCTACGCTCGACCTCTCGCCAACCCACAACGGTTGGCTGGAACGCCTGTTCAAACTGCGCTTGCATGGCACCACAGTGAAGACCGAGCTGATCGCTGGCCTCACGACCTTTATCACCATGGCCTACATCATCTTCGTCAACCCCAACATCATGGCCGACGCCGGCATCGATCACGGCGCGGCGTTTGTCGCCACCTGCATCGCCGCTGCGCTGGGTTGCCTGCTGATGGGGCTCTACGCCAACTGGCCGGTAGGCCTGGCGCCGGGCATGGGCCTGAACGCGTTTTTCACCTACACCGTGGTCGGGACCATGGGCTACAACTGGGAGACGGCACTGGGTGCGGTGTTTATCTCCGGTGTGTTGTTCATGATCCTGACGCTCTCACGCATTCGCGAGTGGCTGCTCAACAGCATTCCGGTGAGCCTGCGCCATGCCATGGGCGCCGGCGTCGGATTGTTTCTCGGGGTGATCGGCCTGAAAACCGCCGGCATCATCGTGCAAAGCCCGGCCACCCTGATCAAGCTCGGCTCCCTGCATGAACCCGCCCCATTGCTGGCGGCCATCTGCTTCCTGTTGATTGCGATCCTCAGCTACCACCGGGTATTCGGCGCGATCCTGATCAGCATCATCGCCGTGACCCTCGCCGGTTGGGGCCTGGGCCTGGTGGAGTACCACGGCATCCTGGCCACCCCGCCAAGCCTGGCGCCGACCTGGATGGCCATGGACGTGATGGGCGTGTTCAACGTCAGCATGATCAGCGTGGTGTTCGCCTTCCTGTTTGTGCACATGTTCGACACCGCCGGCACCCTGATGGGCGTGGCCCAGCGCGCAGGCCTGGTGAATGCCGACGGCAAGATCGAAAACCTCTCCCGCGCCCTGAAAGCCGACAGCGCCTCCAGCGTGTTCGGCGCCATGGTCGGCGTGCCGCCAGTCACCAGTTACGTGGAAAGCGCCGCCGGGGTTGCCGCTGGTGGCCGCACCGGGCTGACGGCGGTTACGGTTGGCGTGTTGTTTATCGCAGCGATGTTTTTTGCCCCGCTGGCTGGCATGATTCCGGCCTATGCCACCGCCGGCGCGTTGATCTATGTGGCGATGCTGATGATGAGCGGCATGGCCCATATCAATTGGGACGACGCCACCGACAGCATTCCGGCGATCGTCACGGCGATCATGATGCCCCTGACCTTCTCGGTGGCCGACGGCATCGCCCTGGGTTTCATCACCTACGTGGCGCTGAAGGCCGGTACGGGTAAACACAAGGAAATTTCCATCAGCCTGTGGGTGCTTTGCGCGATCTTCATCGCCAAGTTCGCGTTCCTGTAGGCCAACCCGCTTGACCCTGCCTCACCCCGTCGGGTGGGGCTTTTGTACGAATGGAGGAATGCAATGAGTCTGGAAACCTGGCTGCTGTTCAGCGGCGCTGCGCTGGTGGTGATCCTGATCCCCGGCCCCCTGTCCTTGCTGATGATCAGCAACAGCCTGAACTACGGCCTGCGCCGTTCGTACCCGGCCTTTCTCGGCGGGGTGATTGCTTCCATCTGCCTGCTGAGCGCCTCGGCGCTGGGTTTGGGTGCGTTGTTGCTGGCATCGGAACAGCTGTTCAGCGCCCTGAAGATCGTCGGCGCGCTGTACCTGTTCTACCTCGCCTGGCAGAGCTGGCAGCAATCCCGGCAACCGGCCCACGTCGCCGACGTACCTCAAGTGGCCGCCACCCCGCGTTTTCGTGCGCTGTTTGGCCGGGCCTTTGTGCTGGGCGCCAGCAACCCGAAGGACATCCTGTTTTTCGCCGCCTTCCTGCCGCAATTCCTCAGTGCCCAGCAGGCCTTTTTGCCGCAGTTGCTGATCATGATCGCCACCTGGACCGTGCTCGACCTGCTGTGCAAACTGGCCTACGGCCTCGGCGCCCATGGTGCCGCGCGCTACCTGCGCAGCGGCAGGGGCCAGAGCTGGTTCAACCGGATCAGCGCGGGCTTGTTCACAGGCGCCGGCGCTGCGTCGCTATTGAGCCGCTGAAGATCCAGCCCCGATCGCACTGAAGATCGGGGCCGCCTTTATGGTGCAATCAGCAGGCGAAAAAAAGCCCGCAGTGTGAGCGGGCGAAAAACCAACGAAGAGCTTTGGGGGTGTGAAGCGCGGTGACGACTCAGCTACCGCGATAGGTGGAGTAGCTGTAAGGCGAAATCAGCAAAGGCACGTGGTAGTGATCCTGTTCGGCGCTGATGCCGAAGCGCAGCACCACCACATCGAGAAATGCAGGTTCGGGCAGTTGCACACCGCGGGCGCGGTAGTAATCACCGGCGTTGAACTGCAACTGATAGACACCGCTGCGGTAGTCATCGCCTTGCAGCAGGGGTGCATCGCAGCGGCCGTCGCTGTTGGTCAGGGTGCTGGCGACCAGCTCAAGCTGTGCACCCTCGACACGGTACAACTCAACCTTGATTGCGCTGCCAGGGCAGCCATGCGCGGCGTCCAATACGTGTGTGGTCAAACGTCCCATAGCGTCTGCGCGCCTCCCGAAGTCAGTAAAAAGTGAAAGACCGCACCTTTTCAGGTCACTGAAAAAGTCGGCGATGGCTGATTAAGACACTTTTCAAAAAAATTGTACACAATAAATTCAACAAGCCTGCGTTCCGTTGCTGACGCCGATACTGTAGGAGCGAGCTTGCTCGCGAAGATCGTTAACGATAACGCAGCGCTTCAGGGTTAACGAGGCGCTCTCAGGTTTTTCGCGAGCAAGCTCGCTCCTACAGTGAATGAGGTTTTTTTCAATTTAGCTGACCAGTCAGGCAGGTTTCTTGCAGTGCTATTCTGCAAAGACCCTGCGGAAAAAATGCAGAAATACAGGCTTACAAAGTGCACACTAAGTTGTATACAATCAGTCATCGTTGTGACGCCACCCAGTCTTTCCGCTGCCCGGCCGCCACACACACCGCTACCACGAACAAGAAGGAAGACTGCAGTGAGCGCTGACTACCCACGCGACCTGATCGGTTACGGCAGTAACCCTCCTCACCCACACTGGCCGGGCAAGGCCCGTATCGCCCTGTCGTTCGTACTCAACTACGAAGAAGGGGGTGAGCGCAACATCCTGCACGGCGACAAAGAGTCGGAAGCCTTCCTGTCCGAGATGGTCTCGGCGCAACCGCTGCAAGGCGAGCGCAACATGAGCATGGAGTCGCTGTACGAATACGGCAGCCGTGCCGGCGTGTGGCGCATCCTCAAGTTGTTCAAGGAATTCGATATCCCGCTGACCATCTTCGCCGTGGCCATGGCCGCCCAGCGTCACCCGGATGTGATCCGCGCGATGGTCGCCGCCGGCCACGAGATCTGCAGCCACGGCTACCGCTGGATCGACTACCAATACATGGATGAGGCCCAGGAACGCGAGCACATGCTCGAAGCGATCCGCATCCTCACCGAACTCACCGGCGAGCGCCCACTGGGCTGGTACACCGGCCGCACCGGCCCCAACACCCGGCGGCTGGTGATGGAGGAAGGCGGCTTCCTCTATGACTGCGACACCTATGACGACGACCTGCCCTACTGGGAACCCAACAACCCGACCGGCAAGCCGCACCTGGTGATCCCCTACACCCTGGACACCAATGACATGCGCTTCACCCAGGTCCAGGGTTTCAACAAGGGCGACGACTTTTTCGAATACCTGAAAGACGCCTTCGACGTGCTGTATGCCGAAGGCGCGGACGCACCGAAAATGCTCTCCATCGGCTTGCACTGCCGCCTGATCGGCCGCCCGGCACGCCTGGCCGCCCTCAAGCGGTTTATCGAATACGCCAAGGGCCATGACCAGGTGTGGTTTACCCGCCGCGTCGACATCGCCCGTCACTGGCATGACGTACACCCTTTCCAGGGAGCCGCCAAATGACCGCGTTCCAAACCCTGAAACCGTCGAGCCTGAGCCGCGACGAATTCGTCGCAGCCTTCGCCGACATCTACGAACATTCGCCATGGGTGGCCGAAAAGGCCTTCGACCTGGGCCAGGACGCTTCGATCGACGAGATCGAAACCCTGCACCAGCGCATGAGCGACATCCTGTTGAGCGCCGATCACACCAGTCAACTGGCCCTGATCAACGCTCACCCGGACCTGGCGGGCAAAGCGGCCGTCCAGGGCCAGTTGACCGAAGCCAGCACTAATGAACAGGCTGGCGCCGGTATTCACCAATGCTCGAGCGACGAGTTTTCGCGCTTCACCGAGCTGAACGATGGCTACAAGGCCAAGTTCAAGTTTCCCTTCATCATGGCGGTAAAAGGCAGCAACCGGCACCAGATCCTTGCCGCGTTTGAAACGCGTATTCACAACTCGGTGGAAGCCGAGTTCAAATGTGCGCTGGCCGAGATCAATAAAATCGCGTTGTTCCGATTACTGACCCTTTAGCAGACCTGGCCCGAGCGATTCATGAACGCCCAGGGCCTGGCGAGCATCCCAAGCCACTTACTTTAAGGCAGACAAGAAGAATGAAAGCGCAACCCGTACCTTTCGAAAAGTTCGTCAACCTGGCCGACGCCCGCCTGGGCACCAAGATCATCTCTGTCACCGATGACTGGTTCGCCGACGCCAACCGTCTGTTCCAGCCGACCCCGGCCGTGTGGAAGGAGGGCGTTTTCGATGACAACGGCAAGTGGATGGACGGCTGGGAGTCGCGCCGCAAGCGCTTCGAAGGCTACGACAGCGCCGTGATCCGCCTGGGCGTACCGGGTTCGATCAAAGGCGTGGACATCGACACTTCATTCTTCACCGGCAACTTCCCGCCATCGGCGTCCCTGGAAGCCTGCTTCCTGGCGTCCGGCGAGCCGGATGACAACACCCAATGGGTTGAAGTGCTGTCGGCGGTGGAGCTGCAAGGCAACAGCCATCACTTCCACGAGATCAACAACGACCAGGCCTTCAGCCACCTGCGTTTCAACATCTACCCGGATGGTGGCGTGGCCCGTCTGCGTGTGTACGGCATTCCGTTCCGCGACTGGTCGGCGGTGGGCGACAACGAACAGGTGGACCTGGCTGCTGCATTGAACGGCGGCCGCGCACTGGCCTGCTCCGATGAACACTTCGGGCGCATGAGCAACATCCTCAACCCGGGCCGTGGCATCAACATGGGCGACGGCTGGGAAACCGCACGTCGTCGTACGCCGGGCAATGACTGGGTGATCGTCGCACTGGGCCACCCGGGCGAGATCGAGAAGATCGTGGTCGACACCCTGCACTTCAAGGGCAACTACCCGGACACTTGCTCGATCCAGGGCGCGTTCGTGAAGGGCGGCACCGACAGCCAGATCGAAACCCAATCGCTGTTCTGGCGCGAACTGCTGCCGGCGCAGAAACTGGAAATGCACGCTGAACACACGTTTGCCGAGCAGATCAAGGCGCTGGGCCCGATCACCCACATTCGTCTGAATGTGTTCCCGGATGGTGGTGTGAGCCGCCTGCGGGTTCTCGGTAAGGTCTCGAAGTAAGCGGTGAACCTGTGGCGAGGGAGCTTGCTCCCGTTGGGTCGCGAAGCGGCCCCAGGAAATGGGACTGCTACGCAGTCCAGCGGGAGCAAGCGCCCTCGCCACAAAAGCAAACAACACAGAATCCGGATAAGAAGACAGCCATGCGCACACTGATGATCGAACCCCTGACCAAAGAAGCCTTCGCCCCTTTCGGAGACGTTATCGAAACCGATGGCAGCGATCACTTCATGATCAACAACGGGTCGACCATGCGCTTTCATAAACTGGCGACGGTTGAAACCGCCACGCCAGAAGATAACGCGATCATCAGCATCTTCCGCGCCGACGCGCAGGACATGCCGCTGACCGTGTGCATGCTGGAACGACACCCGCTGGGCAGCCAGGCTTTCATCCCGCTGCTCGGCAACCCCTTTCTGATCGTGGTCGCGCCACTTGGCGATGAACCTGTATCGGGCTTGGTCCGCGCCTTCGTTACCAACGGCAGGCAGGGCATTAATTACCATCGCGGCGTCTGGCACCACCCGGTGCTGACGATCGAAAAGCGGGATGACTTCCTGGTGGTTGATCGCAGTGGCACAGGCAATAACTGCGATGAGCATTTTTTTAAAGAGGATGAGCGGTTGATCCTCGCCCCCCACCAATAAGAGAAGGTCTGATCACTCGACGACAGAGTGACAGGCGAGAGGTAAAGACTGTGGAAGCACATTTGATGGAATGGCTGAACCTGAGCGTGCGCTGGGTTCACATGATCACTGGCGTCGCCTGGATCGGCGCTTCGTTCTACTTCGTCTGGCTGGAAAACAACCTCAACCGCGTCAACCCCAAGGACGGCCTCGCCGGTGACTTGTGGGCGATCCACGGTGGCGGTATCTACCACCTGGAAAAATACAAACTGGCCCCGCCGACCATGCCGGACAACCTGCACTGGTTCAAATGGGAAGCCTACTTCACCTGGATGTCCGGCATCGCGCTGCTGTGCGTGGTGTTCTACGCCAACCCGACCTTGTACCTGCTGGCCCCGGGCAGCAGCCTCAGCGGTCCGGAAGGTGTGTTGCTGGGCCTCGGCTCGCTGCTGGCCGGCTGGTTCATCTACTCCTTTCTCTGCGACTCGGCACTGGGCAAGCGCCCCGCCCTGCTCGGCCTGATCCTGTTCGTGCTGTTGATTGCCGCCGCGTACGGCTTCAGCAAGGTGTTCAGCGGTCGTGGTGCGTACCTGCATGTGGGCGCCGTGATCGGCACCATCATGGTGGGCAACGTGTTCCGCATCATCATGCCGGCCCAGCGTGCGCTGGTGGCGGCCATCGCCGAAAACCGCACGCCCGACCCGGCACTGCCGGCCAAGGGTTTGCTGCGTTCGCGCCACAACAACTACTTCACCTTGCCGGTGCTGTTCATCATGATCAGCAACCACTTCCCGAGCACCTACGGCAGCCAATACAACTGGCTGATCCTCGCAGGTATCGCGGTGGCGGCGGTGTTGGTGCGTCACTACTTCAACACCCGTCACAACAGCCAGAAATACGCCTGGACCTTGCCGGTTGGCGCGCTGGCGATGATTTGCCTGGCCTACGTGACCGGCCCAAAACCGGTGGCGACTGCACCGGAAGTGGCCAAGGCGCCAGCGGCCATCGAGTACCAGCCGCTGCCGGAAACGGCGTTGGGTGGCGGGCTTAAACCGGCTGCTCCAGCGGCACCTGCACCGGCACCTGCCGAAGCAGCACCGGCCCAGGCCTCGATTGATTTTGACAAGGTCCACGGGGTGATCCAGGAGCGCTGCGCGGTGTGCCATTCGGCCAAGCCGACAAGCCCGCTGTTCAGCACCGCGCCGGCCGGGGTCATGTTTGATACGCCGCAGCAGATCCAGCAAATGGCCCCGCGCATCCAGGCACAGGCCGTGGCCAGCCAGATCATGCCGCTGGGCAATATCACCCAGATGACCCAGCAGGAACGGGACTTGATTGGCACCTGGATCACTCAGGGGGCGCGTACCAACTGACTGATTAACGCAGGACTAGTGTGGGAGCGGGCTTGCTCGCGAATGCGGTGTGTCATTCAACACTTCAGGTGACTGAACCACCGCGTTCGCGAGCAAGCCCGCTCCCACATGGGATCTGCGGTGTGCTTTGACGAATGAGTTCCACCCGGCAATTGAATGCCGAACAACACAACAATAAAAAGATCCGAGGTGTTGCATGTCCCAGCTAGAAACTCAGACTCCTGCCGCGCCCGCCATGGTGCGGCTGCCCCTCTTGCAACTGATTCTGGTAGGCCTGCAACACGTCTTGCTGATGTACGGTGGCGCCGTCGCCGTGCCTTTGATCATCGGCCAGGCCGCGGGCCTGAGCCGTGAAGAAATCGCCTTCCTGATCAACGCCGACCTGCTGGTGGCGGGCATCGCAACCATGGTCCAGTCCTTCGGCATCGGCCCGGTAGGCATTCGTATGCCGGTGATGATGGGCGCCAGTTTCGCCGCTGTCGGCAGCATGGTGGCCATGGCCGGCATGCCCGGCATCGGCCTGCAGGGGATCTTCGGTGCGACCATCGCCGCCGGTTTTTTCGGCATGGTGATCGCGCCGTTCATGTCCAAGGTCGTGCGCTTCTTTCCACCGCTGGTGACCGGTACCGTGATCACCGCCATTGGTCTTTCGCTGTTTCCCGTCGCGGTCAATTGGGCCGGCGGTGGCGCAGCGGCGTCCACGTTTGGCTCACCGATTTACCTGGCGATTGCCGCGCTGGTGCTGGTCACCATCCTGCTGATCAACCGTTTCATGCGCGGCTTCTGGGTGAATATCTCGGTGCTGATCGGCATGGCCCTCGGCTACGGGCTGTGCGGGATGATCGGCATGGTCGACCTCAGCGGCCTGGCGCGCGCCCCGTGGGTGCAAGTGGTGACGCCACTGCATTTCGGCATGCCCAAGTTCGAGTTGGCGCCGATCCTGTCGATGTGCCTGGTGGTGGTGATCATCTTCGTCGAGTCCACCGGGATGTTCCTCGCCCTGGGCAAGATCACCGGCCAGGAAGTCACGCCGAAAATGCTCCGCCGTGGCCTGTTGTGTGACGCCGGCGCATCGTTTTTTGCCGGGTTCTTCAACACCTTCACCCACTCCTCGTTCGCGCAGAACATCGGCCTGGTGCAGATGACCGGCGTGCGCTGCCGTTCGGTGACGATCGTGGCCGGCGCGTTCCTGATTGTGCTGAGCCTGCTGCCCAAGGCCGCCTTTTTGGTAGCGTCGATTCCACCCGCAGTGCTGGGCGGCGCGGCGATTGCCATGTTCGGCATGGTGGCAGCCACCGGGATCAAGATCCTCCAGGAAGCCGACATTGCCGACCGTCGTAACCAGTTGCTGGTGGCGGTGAGTATCGGCATGGGATTGATCCCGGTGGTACGTCCCGAATTCTTTGCACAGCTGCCGCTATGGATGAGCCCGATCACTCACAGCGGCATCGCCATGGCCACGATCAGCGCGCTGTCGCTGAACCTGTTATTCAACATCCTGGGTGGCGCCGAACGCGCTGCCCCAAGCGCTCACGCACACCCACATTGATTCCTGCGTCACAACAAAAACAATAACGATCAGGGAACACACCATGTACGCCATTCACCCGGGGCCGGCCACGCGCCGTGCCCCATTCTCGCCCCGCGCGCTCTTTAACGGCGCACTTGAGCACAGGCCTGGGAGTCAGTATTCTCGGCGCCCGCTCAAATCGACTCAAAAAAAAACAGCGAATGTAAAAGCTGACTGCAAGGCCAACTTATCCCGGCCCCACGTCCGCAGCCAATGTGTGCAAAAACTCTCCGAATTCGACTGTGTTCATCACAGCCGACGGGGATTTTTTGGCTTTTTAAACACCTTGGCGCAGCTCTTGCTAAAAGCATCAAAGCTGACCGAACAGACGATTTTTGCGGCAAGCCAAAAGACGCCACACCAGAGCGTCCGCTTAGAAAAAAAACCAGAAACCTTTACCTCGGGAGCAACCGAATGAAACGTACCGTGAACAGCCTGATGCTGGCAGGATCCCTGCTGGCCGGGGGCCAGGCCATGGCCGGTGATCTGCTGCAGTGGCAGAACAACAGCCTGACTTATCTGTGGGGCAAGAACTTCACTGTTAACCCGCAGATCCAGCAAACCGTGACCTTCGAACACGCCGATGCGTGGAAGTACGGCGACAACTTCTTCTTCCTCGACCGCATCTTTTACAACGGCAAGGAAGACGGCAATGTCGGCCCGAGTACTTACTACGGCGAGTTCAGCCCACGCTTGTCGTTCGGCAAGATCTTCGACAAAGACTTGTCGTTCGGCCCGATCAAGGACGTGTTGCTGGCGTTCACTTACGAGTTCGGCGAAGGCGACAACGAGTCGTACTTGCTCGGCCCGGGCTTCGACCTGGCAATCCCTGGTTTCGACTACTTCCAGCTGAACTTCTACCAGCGCCAGACCGAAGGCAATCGCCCGGGTGACGGCGTATGGCAGATCACACCGGTGTGGTCGTACACGATCCCGGTGGGCAACTCCAATGTGCTGATCGACGGCTTCATGGACTGGGTGGTGGATAACGACAAGAACGCCCGCGGCACTTACCACGCCAACCTGCACTTCAACCCGCAGATCAAATATGACCTGGGCAAGGCGTTGCATTGGGGCGAGAAGCAGTTGTATGTCGGTATCGAATACGACTACTGGAAGAACAAGTACGGGATCCAGGACAGCGGCGCGTTCGAGACCAACCAGGACACTGCGAGCCTGTTGGTGAAGTACCACTTCTAACCACACCGCCTATCCCCTGTGGAATCGGGTTTATGTGGGAGCGGGCTTGCTCGCGAATGCGGTGGGTCAGTCAATACATCTGGCGACTGACACACCGCATTCGCGAGCAAGCCCGCTCCCACACAAGCCCGCTCCCACATTCAGTCCGGTGTCAGGCCCAGGAACCGCTGCAACTCTTCGCGCTTGGCCAGCGCATCCCGCCTTCCCAGCTCGATCAATTCGCTGCAATACCCCGCCTCGAACAGCAGGTAGCTGAGCACACCCGCGCCACTGGTTTTGGTCGCCCCCGGCCCGCGCAGAAACAGGCGCAATGCCGCCGGCAATTCCTGGCGGTGACGTGCCGCAATTTCGTCGATTGGCTGACTGGGAGCGATCACCAATACTTCCACTGGCGCCAAACCTTGTATCGCCGCGTTGGCCGGCAACACGTGGCTGAACTGGTTCAGGCGCTCGAGCAATTCGATATCGCTTTCCAGGCTGTCGATGAACGTGCTGTTGAGCATGTGCCCGCCGATCTGCGCCAACGTCGGCTCCTGGCCGGTGAAGGTGCGCGCCGGGTTCGATGGATCGTTGCCACGCGGGTTGCCACTGACCCCCACCACCAGCACGCGGCTGGCGCCCAGGTGCAACGCAGGACTGATCGGCGCCGACTGGCGCACCGCCCCGTCACCAAAATATTCCTGGCCGAGTTTGACCGGCGCAAACAGCAACGGAATCGCCGAGCTGGCCAGCAAGTGTTCAACGGTCAATTGGGTGGGAATGCCGATGCGCCGATGCCGCAACCAGGCATCGATGGTGCCGCCGCCCTGATAGAAGGTCACGGCTTGCCCGGACTCGTATCCGAACGCGGTCACCGCCACAGCATGAAGGTGTTTCTCGCGGATCGACTGCGCGATGCCTTCCAGGTGCAGTTTGTCGCGCAACAAGTCCCGCAGCGGCGAACTGTTGAGCAGCGCCACTGGCACCTGCGCCCCCATCCCCAGCAGGCTGTGGATAAGGAATCGACTGGCCTGGCTGATCACCCCGGGCCAGTCGCTGCGCAGCACCAGGTGGCTGCGAAAGCCCTGCCAGAAGGCGGTCAGGCGCTGGATGGCGGCGGTAAAGTCCATGGCGCCACTGGCCAGGCTCACCGCATTGATCGCCCCGGCCGAGGTGCCGACAATCACCGGAAACGGATTGGCGGCCCCCGGCGGCAACAGCTCGGCAATCGCCGCCAGTACCCCCACCTGATAGGCGGCTCGCGCCCCGCCGCCGGAAAGAATCAAGCCTGTGACCGGTTCAGCTGGGCGCATTGCATCACTCCATGGTGCTTGGGGACTTCAGATCAACGGCGGCGTTTTTCATACAGTTTAGGTTCACCTGGCGGCCGGCTCTTGAAGCGGCGGTGCGTCCACAGGTATTGCTCGGGGCATTCGCGCACGGAGGCTTCGACCCACTGGTTGATGCGCAGGCAATCGATCTCGTCGGTTTCACCGGGGAAGTCGGTCAGCGGCGGATGGATCACCAGGCGATAACCGCTGCCGTCGGCCAGGCGTTCCTGGGTGAACGGCACCACCAGAGCCTTGCCCAGGCGGGCGAACTTGCTGGTGGCGGTCACGGTGGCGGCCTGAATGCCGAACAATGGCACGAAGATACTTTGCTTGGCGCCGTAGTCCTGGTCCGGTGCGTACCAGATCGCACGACCGGCCCGCAGCAGCTTGAGCATGCCGCGCACGTCTTCGCGCTCTACGGCCAGGGAGTCGAGGTTGTGCCGCTCGCGGCCACGGCGCTGGACGAAATCGAACAAGGGGTTGCCGTGCTCGCGGTACATGCCGTCGATGGTGTGCTTCTGCCCGAGCAAGGCGGCGCCGATTTCCAGGGTGGTGAAATGCAGGGCCATGAGGATCACGCCCTTGCCTTCCAGTTGCGCCTGCTTGAGGTGCTCCAGCCCTTCGACATGGGCCAGGCGCGCCAGGCGCGGCTTGGACCACCACCAGCTCATGGCCATCTCGAAGAACGCGATGCCGGTGGAGGCAAAGTTTTCCTTGAGCAAATGTTTACGCTCTTTAGCGGACTTTTCCGGGAAGCACAGTTCCAGGTTTCGTGCGGCGATACGTCGACGTTCACCGGCCACCCGGTACATTCCCGCCCCCAAGGCACGGCCAATCCCCAGTAAAGCCCGGTACGGCAACTGCACAATCAGCCACAGCAAACCCAGCCCCAGCCATAACAGCCAGAAGCGCGGATGAAAAAATACAGCTCGAAAACGCGGGCGATCCATTCAAGATTCCGGTAAAGACAACGGCCGCGCATTCTACAACGGTTCGACCCGGCTTGCGGCTAGCGGATGTTCTCGTTATAAGTCTCGACACTTTTCGTGACAAGCCGCTTTGCCGACCATGAGCCAAACCGAACCGCTAGACCAAGATCCCGTGTTCCAGTTGAAAGGCAGCATGCTCGCCATTACCGTGCTGGAACTGGCCCGCAACGACCTTGATGCCCTGGACCGCCAGCTCGCCGCCAAGGTCGCCCTGGCGCCGAACTTCTTCAACAATGCACCGCTGGTGCTGGCCCTGGACAAGCTCCCGGCCGGCCAGGGCGCGGTCGACCTGCCCGGGCTGATGCGCGTGTGCCGCCAGCATGGCCTGCGCACCCTGGCGATCCGTGCCAGCCGTATCGAAGACATCGCCGCGGCAATCGCCATTGAACTGCCAGTACTGCCGCCGTCGGGTGCCCGCGAGCGTCCGCTCGACCCGTTGGTCGGCGAAGAGAAGAAAAAACCGGAGAAACCGCCGGAGCCGACGATCAAGCCGACAAAGATCATCACCTCTCCCGTACGGGGCGGGCAGCAGATTTACGCCCAGGGTGGCGACCTTGTCGTCATCGCCCCGGTCAGCCCGGGGGCGGAACTTCTCGCCGATGGAAACATCCATGTATACGGCCCCATGCGTGGTCGTGCCCTGGCCGGCATAAAAGGTGACACCAAGGCCCGTATTTTTTGCCAGCAGTTGACCGCTGAGCTAGTGTCCATCGCAGGCCAGTATAAGGTTTCGGAAGATTTGCGCCGCGATCCGCTGTGGGGGGCCGGGGTACAAGTCAGCCTGTCGGGCGATGTGTTGAACATCGTTCGTCTTTAACGGATACTGCCGCATTTTCCAAGCATCTCTGGACTCTGATAGCACAGCGAAAACGGCAAAACTTGTGTAGGAATAATTTTAAGGTGGGGTTTGCCCAGGCAAACCGTGCTTTCTCCTACAAGAGCTGCCCGCCTGCAGCGAGTGACAAGAGATGTTTTTCAGGGACTAAAAAGTCCTTTTTCCTTAGGGGTGAAACACCTTGGCCAAGATTCTCGTGGTTACATCCGGCAAGGGTGGTGTGGGTAAGACCACCACCAGCGCCGCTATCGGTACCGGCCTCGCTCTGCGCGGCCACAAGACAGTTATCGTCGACTTCGACGTCGGCTTGCGTAACCTCGACCTGATCATGGGCTGTGAACGCCGCGTGGTGTACGACTTCGTCAACGTCGTCAATGGCGAAGCCAACCTGCAACAGGCCCTGATCAAGGACAAGCGCCTTGAGAACCTGTATGTACTGGCCGCCAGCCAGACCCGCGACAAAGACGCGCTGACCAAGGAAGGCGTGGGCAAGGTCCTCGCCGAACTGAAGGAAACCTTCGAATACGTGGTGTGCGATTCCCCGGCGGGTATCGAGACCGGTGCTCACCTGGCGATGTACTTCGCCGACGAAGCCATCGTCGTGACCAACCCTGAAGTCTCCTCGGTACGTGACTCGGACCGCATGCTCGGCCTGCTGGCCAGCAAGTCCCAGCGCGCCGAGAAAGGTGAAGATCCGATCAAGGAACACCTGCTGCTGACCCGCTACAACCCTGAGCGCGTCAGCAATGGCGAAATGCTCGGCGTTGAAGACGTGAAGGAAATCCTCGCCGTGACCCTGCTGGGTGTGATCCCGGAATCCCAGGCCGTCCTGAAGGCATCCAACCAAGGTGTGCCGGTGATTCTTGACGACCAGAGCGACGCCGGCCAGGCGTACAGCGATGCGGTAGATCGCTTGCTGGGCAAGACCGTGGAACATCGCTTCCTCGATGTTAAGAAGAAGGGATTCTTCGAGCGTATCTTTGGAGGCAACTAAACAATGAAATTTCTCGACTTCTTTCGCGCCAACAAAAAGCCAAGTACCGCGTCGGTAGCGAAAGAGCGTCTACAGATCATCGTGGCGCACGAACGCGGCCAACGCAGCACCCCGGATTACCTGCCAGCCCTGCAGAAGGAACTGGTGGAAGTGATCCGCAAGTACGTCAACATCGGTAACGATGACGTGCATGTCGCCCTGGAAAATGACGGCAGCTGCTCGATTCTGGAACTCAATATCACCCTGCCTGATCGTTGATCGAAAAGGCGGTCGCCACGGCGGCTCGGTTACCTGGCTCCCCTCACGGGGCCGGGTGAGCGAGCCGCCGTTGGCGTTTGTTACGAGGCTGTTTTAATGCCGTTGTCCAATGTCCATATCCTTCATCAGGACGCTGCTGTCCTGGTGGTGAACAAGCCTACCCTGCTGCTCTCGGTGCCCGGTCGCGCCGACGACAACAAGGACTGCCTGATCACCCGCCTGCAGGAAAACGGCTACCCCGAAGCCCGCATCGTCCATCGCCTGGACTGGGAAACGTCCGGGATCATCCTGCTGGCCCGAGACGCGGATACCCACCGTGAACTGTCCCGCCAGTTTCATGACCGGGAAACCGAAAAGGCCTACACCGCACTCTGCTGGGGCCAACCGGAACTGGACAGCGGCAGCATCGACTTGCCCTTGCGCTACGACCCACCGACCAAGCCACGGCACGTGGTGGACCACGAGTTCGGCAAGAACGCGCTGACCTTCTGGAAAGTCCTGGAGCGTTGCGGCGACTGGTGCCGGGTTGAGCTGACACCGATCACCGGCCGCTCCCATCAACTGCGCGTGCATATGCTGTCCATCGGGCATCCGTTGCTGGGCGATGGCTTGTACGCCCATGAACAGGCCTTGGCTGCCTGGCCACGCCTGTGTCTGCACGCCAGCATGTTGAGCTTCACCCATCCCCAGAGCGGCGAGCGTCTGCGCTTCGAGTGCCCCGCGCCGTTTTAACCTGTAAACGCAATTAAAATGTGGGAGCGGGCTTGCTCGCGAATGCGGTGGATCAGTTAGCTCATTCGGCGACTGACACACCGCA
>NZ_JACAOM010000130.1:0-6709 GCF_013386245.1 Pseudomonas sp. 21615526
AGCCCTTTGCTTACTTTGGGCTTTTCCAAAGTGAGCCGCTGTAAGAGCGGAACCATAGGTGGCCGTTACCGAAAAAACGGATATGTACTCAAACCAATCGCCAAAAAAAACGGCCTCATCTGGAGGCCGTTTCTCATCACATCTCAACGCTTAGGTGCGCATCCCACGCCCACTCACCAGCAACCGCGCACACCCCACATACAGCACCACAGTCGCCACCAGCATAAAGGTGATCGCCACACTGATCTTGATATCCGAAACGCCCAGGATCCCATAGCGAAACGCGTTAACCATATGCAACACCGGGTTAGCCAACGACACGGTCTGCCAGAACGGCGGCAGCAAGGTGATCGAATAAAACACCCCACCCAGGTACGTCAACGGCGTCAGCACAAACGTCGGAATAATCGAAATATCATCAAAGTTGCGCGCAAACACCGCATTGATGAACCCCAGCAACGAAAAGATAGTCGCCGTCAGCACCACCACCAACAGGGTGATCCCGAGGTGATGCACCTGCAAATGGGTAAAGAACAGCGACAGCAACGTCACAATCACCCCAACCATCAACCCGCGCAGCACACCGCCCAGGGTGTAGCCGATCAAAATCGTATGAGGCGACACCGGCGACACCATCAATTCCTCGATGGACCGCTGGAACTTGCTGCCAAAAAAGCTCGACACCACGTTGCCGTAGGAGTTGGTAATCACCGACATCATGATCAACCCTGGCACGATGTACTCCATATAGGTGAATCCACCCATATCACCAATCTGCCGACCAATCAGGTTACCGAAGATCACGAAGTACAAAACCATGGTGATCGCCGGCGGCAGCAAGGTCTGCGGCCAGATCCGGGTAAAGCGCTTCACTTCGCGATAAACGATGGTCTGCAGCGCGACAAGGTTGGGTTGCAGTTCCGAACTCATACCGCCACCTTCGCCAGATTTTTCTCCACCAGGGACACAAACAACTCCTCAAGGCGATTGGTTTTGTTACGCAGGCTCAGCACCTCGATGTTCTGGGTAGCCAGTTGGCCAAACAGCGCGGTGATGCCCACGGCTTTGTCCACCTGGACTTCCAGGGTGTGGCTGTCCACCAGGCGATTCGGGTAGCCGATCAACTGGGGCGCAACCGTCATGTCGTTTTTCAGGTCGAGCAGGAAGGTCTCGACGTGCAACTGGCTCAGCAAATTACGCATGCTGGTGTTTTCGACAATGGTGCCGTGGTCGATGATGCCGATGTTGCGGCACAGCTGCTCAGCCTCTTCCAGGTAGTGCGTGGTGAGGATGATGGTGATGCCTTTCTGGTTCAGCTCGGTGAGAAACGTCCACATCGAACGACGCAGCTCAATGTCCACGCCCGCCGTCGGCTCGTCGAGGATCAGCAGGCGCGGTTCGTGAACCAGGGCGCGAGCGATCATCAAGCGGCGCTTCATGCCCCCGGACAGGGAACGCGAAGGCACGTCGCGCTTGTCCCACAAGCCCAGTTGCGTGAGGTATTGCTCGGCGCGTTCCTTGGCGATCTTCGGCGGGATGCCGTAGTAACCGGCCTGGGTCACGACGATGTCGAAGGTCTTTTCAAACTGGTTGAAGTTGAACTCCTGGGGCACCACGCCGATGCTGCGCTTGAGCGCCGCCGGGGATTTGTCCAGGTCGTTGCCAAAGATGTTCACCGTACCGGTGGTTTTGTTGACCAGGGTCGAGAGAATCCCGATGGTGGTGGATTTGCCGGCGCCATTGGGGCCGAGCAAGGCGAAGAAATCACCTTCGGCGACGTCCAGATCGATACCACTCAGGGCCTGGAAACCGTTGCCGTAGGTTTTGGTTAGCTGCCGGATGGACAGAGCGGAACTCATATCGGATTACGCACCAAAGAAGAGGAATAGAATTGTTACATGAGGGCAGACCGCACGGAATACAACGGCTGCGCGTGACAGGCATGGTGCTTGTCCGCGCCGCACAAGTACAGTAACCCGTATTAATAGTCGGTATCAGGTCAACGCGGTCATGACCGATTTCTGATAGGCCGGGCGCTGGCGCAGCCGCTGGTACCAGGCTTCCAGGTTAGGCATCGACGGGCGTTCGATGGGCATTTCGAACCAGGCATAAATGAAGCTGCCCAAGGGAATATCACCCATGCCGATCTCGCTGCCGGACAGGTAAGGTTGCGTGGCCAAGGCCTGATCCACCGTCTGCAAAACGTCGATGCAGGCCTGGCGACCGGCGTTGATGGTGTCCCAGTTCTGTTTTTCAGCCGGGGTTCGCAGCACGCCCCAGAACACGGTCTTGAACGGTTCGGCCAGGGTCGAGGTGGTCCAGTCCATCCACTTTTCAGCGTTGGCCCGGGCTTGCAGCTCGCTGGGGTACCAGTTCGAATCCGGCGCATGTTTGGCGGCCAGGTAGCGCACGATGGTGTTGGATTCCCACAGCACAAAATCGCCATCTTCAATCATCGGCACCCGGCCATTGGGGTTCCGCGCGCGGTATTGCGGCGTGTCGACCACACCAAAAGCCCCACCCGCATCAATTGCCTCATAGTCCAGGCCGAGCTCCTCGGCGCACCACAGTGCTTTCCTGACATTTGACGAATTTTTACGACCCCAGATTTTCAGCATGACCGCCCCGATTTTGAAAAAGATGGTTGGATAAATGCCGGGGCAGCATACGCCGGATCACGTCCGGCTTAAATCACTCTGCATGTCCCCCAGCAGGATCGGCATCTGCTCGCCAAACAGGTGCGGGTAACATTTCTGGATGTGGGCGAAGAAGAATTCCTCGGGCACCTCGGCAAATTGCCCATGGTCCACCACGTACTCCATGGAGCGCTGGCCCTTGCGGTTGAAGGCGTGGAAAACACTGTCATGAATGCCATCGAAATCCAGCGGCGGCACATCGAACAGTTCGCACAGTTGCTGGTTGAACGCCGGCGTGGCCTTGACCCAACGGCCGTCCAGATACAACTCGGTATAGCCATGCATGGCAAATACGTCACTTCTGAGCAGCTCGATCAAACGGGGCGTCGAGAGATGGTTACGCACGTCGGCCAGGCCGATGCGCGCCGGGATCCCGCAGTGCCTTGCGCACGCCGCCAGCAATGTTGCCTTGGGCACGCAATAACTCTCGCCGGCCGCCAGTGCGAAGCTCGCGCTGAGGGTTTGCGGGTCGCGACTGAAGGTATAGGGGTTATAGCGCACCGCCTCGCGCACAGCGTAGTAAAGACTGACTGCCTGGTCACGAAGTGCGGCACTAGAACCGCGATGTTTTTCGGCGAACTCCACCACCGCAGGGTGGTCACTATCGATGAAGCGGCCGGGATTCAAGTACGCATTCATGAGGTTAATCTCAGAGAGCAAGCCCTGAGTCTAACCACAGGCATGCACCTGGGATAACGACGATTCGGCCAAATGTCGGCGCCTGGTGCTGATCATTGCCGGCACACCACGTAACACCCTCGTCACCCCGCTTGTTCGGATGCCGACTAAGCTCTGAGGTGATTTCGCACCTGGTTTCACGGAGGATTGAATATGCTGTTGTTGTGGATACTGGTTCTGGTGGTGGGCATTGCCTACCTGGCGCACCGGCGCATCGCGCCCCTGCCCGCCATCGGCGTGGTCGCCGTCTACCTGTTGGCGATGGGCGCCTTCAGCCACGCACCAGGCTGGTTGCTGCTGATCTTCTGGGTACTGATCGCCGTGGTAGCCGCCCCGCTGCTGCTGCCGGACCTGCGCCGCAAGTACTTCACCGCGCCGCTGTTCAACTGGTTCCAGAAAGTCCTGCCGCCGATGTCCGAGACCGAGCGCGACGCCATCGACGCCGGCACCGTGTGGTGGGACGGCGAGCTGTTCAGCGGCCGCCCCGACTGGGACAAGCTGCTGGCCTATCCCAAGGCGCAACTGACTGAAGAAGAACAAGCCTTCATCGACGGCCCTACCGAAGAACTGTGCGCCATGGTCACCGACTGGGAAATCGGCCAGGCCATGGACCTGCCACCCGCCGCCTGGGAACACATCAAGCAGCATGGCTTTTTTGCCCTGATCATCCCCAAGGAGTTCGGCGGCAAAGGCTTCTCCGCCTATGCCCACTCCCAGGTCGCGATGAAGCTGGCGACCCGCAGCGGCGACCTCGCCTCCACGGTCATGGTCCCCAACTCCCTGGGCCCGGCCGAATTGCTGCTGCACTACGGCACCGATGAACAACGCAACCATTACCTGCCACGCCTGGCCCGTGGCGACGATATCCCGTGCTTTGCCCTGACCGGCCCACTGGCCGGTTCCGATGCCGGCTCCATGCCCGACACCGGGGTGATCTGCAAAGGCGAATGGGAAGGCAAGGAAACCCTCGGCCTGCGCCTGAACTGGGAAAAACGCTACATCACCCTCGGCCCGGTAGCGACCTTGCTCGGCCTGGCCTTCAAGGCCCATGACCCGGATCATCTGCTGGGCGACAAAGAAGACCTCGGTATCAGCCTCGCGCTGATCCCCACCGACACCCCGGGAGTTGAAATTGGCCGCCGCCACCTGCCACTGGGCGCCGCGTTCATGAACGGCCCCAACTCCGGCAAGGATGTTTTCATTCCGCTGGAATTCCTGATCGGTGGCCAGGAAATGCTCGGCAAGGGCTGGATGATGCTGATGAACTGCCTGTCGGTAGGCCGTTCGATTTCCCTGCCTGCCGTCGGAACGGGCGCGGCCAAGTTCACCAGCCTGGTGACCGGCCAGTACGCCCAGGTGCGTGAGCAGTTCAACGTCCCGCTGGCGGCCTTTGAAGGCATCCAGGAAGCCCTGGCCCGCATCGGCGGCAACGCGTGGCTGATGGATAGCGCGCGGATGCTCACCGCCAACGCGGTCGACCTGGGGGAGAAACCCTCGGTACTGTCGGCGATCCTCAAGTACCACCTGACCGAACGCGGCCGCGAATGCATCAGCCACGCGATGGACGTGCACGGCGGCAAGGGCATCATCATGGGCCCCAACAACTACCTGGGCCGCAGCTGGCAGGGCGCGCCGATCTTCATCACCGTGGAAGGCGCGAATATCCTCTCGCGCAACCTGATGATCTTCGGCCAGGGCGCAATTCGCTGCCATCCGTTCGTCCTCAAGGAAATGGCCCTGGCCGGTCGCGAAGACCATGACCAGGCGCTGAAGGAATTCGACGGCCTGCTGCTGCAGCACATCGGCTTTGCCGTAGGCAACGCCGCCAGCACCCTGGTGTTGAACCTCGGTTTCGGTCACTTCGAAAAGGCTCCGGGCAACAGCCTGAGCCAGGGCTATTTCCGCGCACTCAACCGTCAGGCCGCGGCGTTTGCGATGCTGGCGGACCTGAGCATGATGCTGCTGGGCGGCGAGTTGAAACGACGCGAACGCCTGTCGGCACGTCTTGGTGATGTGCTGAGCCACATGTACCTGGCATCGGCTGCACTCAAGCGTTATCACGACCTGGATTCGCCAGACCACCTGGAACCGCTGTTCGCCTGGGCCATGGAAGAGAGCCTTGGCCACTCCGAGCGTGCACTGGATGAACTGCTGACCAACTTCCCGAGCAAGGTGCTGGGTTGTCTGTTGCGGGTGATCGTGTTCCCGTTCGGCCGCCGTCATAAAGGCCCGTCCGATGCGCTGGATGCCGAGGTGGCCGCAGTGCTTGGTCGCGCCAAGGGTGACCCGACCCTGGAAGCGGTGCTGGCGGGCTGCTATCGCCCACAGTCTGCAGAAGATCCGGTGGGCGCCCTGCAACATGCCTACGACCTGTTGGCCGACAGCCATCCGTTGCAGAAAAAACTCCACGAAGGCTTCAAGAGCGGCCAGGTCAAACCGACCGCGGGCGAACACGCCATCGATGCCGCGCTGCATGCCGGCGTGCTGCAACCCGCCGAGGCGCAGACCCTGCGTGACGCCGAAGCAGCGCGACGCAAGGTGATCGACGTGGATGATTTCAGCAAGGAAGAGCTGAGCCAGGCTGAGGGAAAAGTCCGCTGATCCCAGCGGTCATATAAAAACGGGTAGAGTGCCCTGCCTCACAAATACTGATCCCTTTTGACGGCGTCTGTTGTCGTCATGCTGCGTTGCCGCTCCTCGCCATAGCAAGCTATGACTCGTCGCGGCGCCTTGCCTGACAACAACAGCCACTCGTCAAAAGGAATCGTATTTGTGAGGCAAGGCACCGAGCTATATACTCTCGCGCCCGTTTTGCTCTTGAGGACTTATCTTGTGTCCAATGTCGTTGCCGATCATCTCGTCTTGCTCGACCACCTGCGCAGCATCCTGGTTGCCGTCGGCGAAGCCGAACAGGTTCCCGAGGAAAGCCACCTCCTGTTCCTGGAGCGCTTCGATGAACTGCGCGCCTTGCTGCCCATCGACCCGATCGAAAGCCAGTACCTGGGCCAGGACATGATGAGCCAGGTCATCCTGCGCTACCCGCAAATTGCTCACCTGGTACCGCGCGACCTGCTGTGGTTCTTCGGTGGCGACTGCCTGCACTTCATGCCCGACGACGAGCTGGACCTGTACCAGGCCCTGGAAGAACGTCGCTTCGAAGCTGAACAGAACGACGAACCGTTCGACTGGAACCAGGAAAAGCAGTTGTTGGCCATGTCCAACGACCAGCCCAAGCACTGATCTCAGGGCTCACGCAGATCAAATGTGGGAGCGGGCTTGCTCGCGAATGCGGTGTATCAGTCACCTAAAATATTGACTGAACCACCGCATTCGCG
>NZ_JACAOM010000131.1:0-21773 GCF_013386245.1 Pseudomonas sp. 21615526
CTGTGGCGAGGGAGCTTGCTCCCGCTGGGCTGCGCAGCGGCCCCAAAATCCTGGGAGCGCTTCGCACTCCAGCGGGAGCAAGCTCCCTCGCCACAGGGGAATGCCGCTCTGGACGCTCTGCGTCCGCTCTTAAAATCGTGACGCAGAGCGTCACCGGATGCATTCCCACGCAGAGCGTGGGAACGATCACACTCACCATTTTTTGCCTGAAAGCTGCGCGGCCACAGGCGTCATTCAGGAATGTCATTGGCCATGAGCTCGTCTTTTTCATTGTTTCGCACCTGGAATGTCCAGCACTTGCCATCGACCCCGGCGGCGTTTGTGCGGCATTTCATCGGGCATTTCAAAGGGTGGTACCTGGCGATCCTGCTGTTGCAGATTGCTGCCGTGGTGTGTTCGATCCTGATTCCCTGGGGCCTTGGGCAAATCACCCGCACCGTCAGCAATGGGCTGGAGGCGGAGCGTGCGTTCGAGGTGCTGCGCTGGCCGTTGACGCTGTTCGCCATACTGCTTGTGTGCGAGGTGTTATTTACCCGCGCGGCGGCGGGCTGCCATATCCACGTGTTGCCGTTGCAGCGGCGTACGGTGACCCATGTGGTGTTCGCCTACCTGCAACAGCATTCCCATCGCTTTATCAGCAACGAATTCGCCGGCGCCCTGGCGCACCGGGTGTCTGAGGTGACCCTTGGGGTGAACCAGACCCTGAGCATCCTGCTGTTCGACCTGATCCCGCTGCTGGTGACGCTGAGCCTGGCCACGGCCTTGCTATGGACCGCTTCGCCGCTGCTGGCGCTGTTCATGGCCGGCTGGTCGGTGGTGTTCATCGCCATCTGTTACCTGCTCGCACGGCGCAGTCATCCGCTGGCCCAGCAGTATTCGGCAGCGCGCAGCACCAGTACCGGCAAAGTGGTGGACGCCGTGTCCAACCTGGCCAATATCCGCCTGTTTGCGCGGCATGCCTTCGAGCACAGTTACCTGGGCACCTTCCTCGACAAGGAGGTGACGGCGGCTTATCGCTCCCTCGGCTATATGGAGCGCATCCGCTGGTTCCAGACCAGCTGTGGCGTGGTGCTCAAGCTGGGCCTGTTGCTGCTCGCCCTGTACTTGTGGCGCAGTCACCGCATCGATATTGCGGCGTTTGTGATGTCCACCAGCTTGTCGCTGTTGATCATCAGTGACGTGGGCAACCTGTCGCGACGCTTTCTCGAATTTTTCGAAGCCACCGGCAACATTGCCAACGGCGTGCGCACCTTGATTCGCCCCCATGAGGTCATCGACCAACCTGGCGCCAAGGCGCTGATGGTCAAGCGCGGCGATATCGAGTTTCGCGACGTGGGCTTCAGCTACAGCGCCGGACGGCCGATTTTCGAACACCTGAATATCGTCATCCCCGCTGGCCAGAAAGTTGGTCTGGTAGGCGCTTCCGGTTCCGGTAAATCGACACTGTTGAGCTTGCTCCTGCGTCTCTACGACGTGCAGCAAGGCCAGGTGCTGGTGGACGGCAAGGACGTGCGCGAGGTGACCCAGCATTCGCTGCACCAGCAGATCGGCCTGATTCCCCAGGAGCCGGGCCTGTTCCACCGCAGCATTCGCGAAAATATCCATTACGGCCGCCTGGATGCCTCGATGGACGAGGTCGCCGAGGCGATCCACCGCGCCGGCGCCAGTGAATTTATCGACAGCATGGAACACGGCTACGAATCGCTGGTGGGCGAGCGTGGGGTCAAATTGTCCGGCGGCCAGCGCCAGCGCATTGCGATTGCCCGGGTGTTGCTGAAAAACGCGCCGATCCTGGTGATGGACGAAGCCACTTCCAGCCTGGACTCGATCACCGAGCGCTTTATCCAGGACAAGCTCGACGAAATCATGGAAGACAAGACCGTGCTGGTGGTCGCGCATCGGCTGTCCACCGTGGCCCACCTGGACCGGATCCTGGTGTTCGACAATGGCCGGGTGATCGAGGACGGCAGCCACGAACAGTTGCTGCGCCAGAGCGGGCAATATGCGCGGTTGTGGAGTCGCCAGTTCAGCGATGCGCTGGATGAAGCGGTGGTGTGACCAGGCGGCGTACCGGGTACGCCGCGCAGTCAGGTCAGATCGAGAGGTGCAGCACCCGGTCATCCTTGGCACCGGCCAGCGGGCGGCGCTTGTTGACCTTCAGCTCACCGAGGTTGATCAGCAAGGTGCGGGTCACGTTGCGGCTCAGCCCCAGCAACTCGGCGGTGTGCACCTGGTTGTGCTGGCACAGCCGGTAGGCGGCGGTGAGCAGGCTGCGTTCCACCTGCTCGTGGAGGTTTTCTATCTGCTCCTCGAACAGCCGCTGGAAGGCCTGGTCGAGCAGGTCATGGGCGGTGGTGCTGTCTTCCTGGCGTTCGATACGCAGGTTGGACATGCGCAGGTCATCGGCCTGGATCACGCCGTCGCGGCAGATCAGCAGGGTGTGGTGGATGACGTTTTCCAGCTCGCGGATATTCCCCGGCCAACTGTAGGTGGCCAGGCGTTGCTCGGCTTCCTTGCTCAAGATGATCTCGCCATAGCCGAGGCGGCGGGTGTAGGTGTCGATGAAGTACTGCACCAGCGGCAGGATATCGCCGGGGCGATCCCGCAGCGGGCTGAGTTCCAGGTTGACCACGTTCAGGCGGTAGAACAGGTCCTCGCGGAAATGCCCGGCGTTGATGGCTTTTTCCAGCTGCACGTTGGTCGCCGCCAGTACCCGCACATTGATCGGAATGCTTTTGCGCGAACCCAGGCGCACTACTTCACGCTCCTGCAATACCCGCAGCAGCTTGACCTGGATCGACATGGGCAGGTCGCCGATTTCATCGAGGAACAGCGTGCCGTCGTTGGCTTCTTCAAACCAGCCGGCCTTGGCACCGAGGGCACCGGTGAACGCGCCTTTCTCGTGGCCGAACAGCTCGGCTTCCACCAGTGATTCGGAGAACGCACCGCAATTCACCGCCACGAATGGCTGCTCCTTGCGGCCACTGAGGTTGTGGATATGCCGTGCGACCAACTCTTTGCCGGTGCCGGTTTCACCGATGATCAGCACGCTGGCTTCGCTCGGCGCGACTTGTTGCACATGCTTGAGCAAGGCCTTGGACCTGGGGTCTTCAAACACCTGCGCGGTGGCGCGGATGGAGGTGGCAAGGGCGGGCGAGGGCGGTAGGGTCAGCAGTTGCATGGTTATCCCTTTGAATAAAAGATCAGGAATAAAACGTCGGGATGGGCGCGGTACCGTTCAGTGCCCACTCGCCCAGTTCATGAAGTTTGTAGTCCAGCGGGTCATGCAGGCTCTGGGTGCGCAAGTTGCGCCAGTGCCTGTCGAGGGCCACCGAGGCGTTGGTCGCCCGTGCGCCGGTGACCTCGAAGACCTTGCTACACAACTCCAGGCCATTGCGGCTGGCGGCGACTTTGGCGGTGGCGATGGCAATCGCCGTTTCGCCGCGTTCCTCGCTGGTCAGGGCCGAGCCCTTGGCCCATGCCGCGTCCAGCACCTGGCCTGCGCGCTCCACCAGCAGGCGGGTGCTTTGCAGCGCCACCCAGAAATCGCCGTAGTGGCTGAGGATGTAAGGGTCCTGGGTGCTGTGGCTGGCGCTGGAACGGAACCACGGGCGGGCTTCTTCCAGGGTGTATTGGCGCGCTTCTTCGAACGCGCCTTCGGCGATGCCGAGGAAGATATTCGCGAAGTGCAGTTGCGCAATCAGCGGGCGCAGGCAGGCGAACGGAGTACTCAGGGGGCCCGGGTCCAGCAACAGGTCGGACTCTTCCACGCGCACGCGCTTGAAGGTCACGCTGCCGCTGTCGGTCTGGCGCTGGCCCATGTTGTTCCAGTCGTTGTGCAGGATGATCCCGCTGCGGGCGCTGGGAATCGCCGCGATCAGCAACTTGCCGCCGGCGCTTTCATCGATGGCCGAGGCGATCAGCATTTCCGAGTCGTTGGCCCCGGAGCAGAAGTTCTTCTGTCCCGAGAATTCCCGCCAGCCCGTGTGGCGCTTGACCACCGTACGGGTGTCCAGGGGGTTCAGGGTGTTGCCCCAGAACCAGTTGTTGCTGGCCGTCAGGCTGAACCAGGTTTGCCATTGTGCGGGCGTGGCGAATAACCGGACGGTGGCGAGCATCAGGTGATGAAAGCCGAATACGTGGGCGATGGAGCTGTCGACCCGGGCGAATTCGCGCACCACCTCGAAGGTTTCCGACCAGTTGGCGTCCAGCCCGCCGAATTGCCCGGGGATGCTCAGGGACAACAGGCCGCTGCTGCGCAGTTTGTCGCGTTCGGCCTTGGGCGTACCGCCGCTGGCGTCGCGGTCGACGGCGGTGCGCGCGAACTCGGTCGCCAGGTCACGGGCAATCTCCAGTGGCGTCCTGCGGGTGCAGAGTAAGTTGACCGTCACGCGTGAATACCTCGTTGCTTAAGTCGAGAATGCTCGAGCTGATTTGTTTCAACAGGCAATGGATAGAGCAAGACCCATACCAAGTAACAATAAGCCGATAACTTGCGACTTCTTACGGGGATGCAGGCGCGGACAGTGTCGAATACGCAACTTTTGTTGGAGGGCTGTTGGGATTTGCACAGTTGCGTCCTGTGCCCGCAGGGCGGGGCTTTCGTTATGCTTTTATTGCTTGAACATATAAGTATTTGTGGATGATTTTTGTATTGTCCGGAATCGAACATTTCACCAGCAAAGTGTTGCGCTTGTGGCGATTAATAAGGGTGGCCGGCCAGTGTTTATTGAGGCTTGGACGTGGCATGAACCCTGCAAAGTTGGAAACAGAGCGCGACTATACGAATAGATGCTCCAACTAATTCGAGACCCCAGGAGTATTTAATTCATGCGGCAACTGTTTGAACCTCGCGCTCGTCGTTTTGAGTCACTGGCCACCGCGTCCAGCCTTGGCGTGCTGTTGATGTTGATACACGGCGCGGCCTTTGCCGCCCAGGCGGACCCGACCCTGGCCACGGTGGTGGTCACCGGTGCCGAAGCCACCGAAGCGCAAAAGGCCGAGAAGCAACTGTCCAAGGTGCCCGGCAAAACCGCAGTGATCGACAACCGCAAGATCGAACAGGGCCGCGCGGCGAACGCCGAGGACGTGCTGGCGTTGCAGCCGGGCGTATTCGCCCAGGCCACCAGCGGCTCGGGCGCGAACAAGATTTCGATCCGCGGTTCGGGCCTCAACACCTTCTATCAAGGCTATGTGCTGGGGATCAAATTCCTCTATGACGGCCTGCCGTTGACCGGCCCGGGCGGCACCCAGGAAGACATGCTGGACATGGCTTCCGTGGACCACACCGAGGTGCTCTACGGCGCCAACGCCTTCCGTTATTCGGCCTTGTCCCTGGGCGGCGCGATCAACTTCGTGAGCAAGACCGGCCGCACCGATCCGGGCAACTACGCGCGTTTCGAAGCCGGCAGTTTCGGCTATCGCAAGGAGCAACTGAGCACCGGCGGCGTGGACGGCGACAATGACTATTACGTCAGCATCCAGCACAACGAGCGTGACGGTTACCAGGACAACACACCGAACAAGGGGCAGGGGATCGTTGCCAACTTCGGCCACGTGTTCAGCCCGCAACTGGAGACGCGCTTCTACATTCGCTACAAGGAAGAAACCCTCAGCCAGGGCAACACCCTGACCAAATACCAGCTCAAGCACGACCCCACGAGCAACCTCGTGCCCATCGGGCGCAAGAAGGACGGCTCGACCCTGCTGGGCAGCACCACCACCTACACCTTCGACGACAATGCCAAGCTCGAAGTCGGCCTGGGCTACAACGATTACCCGCTGGACAACGGCTGGCGCTATTCGCCAACACCACAGGAATGGCGCTCCCAGGACGTCAACCTGACCTTGCGCTACCTGCGCACCGCCGACACCTTCTTCGGCCTGCGCAGCGACAGTAGCGTGACCTTCAGCAATACGCTGGCGTACCTGGCCGATGTGAAATCCCACAGCAAGGCCACCGGCATCACCCAGCAGAAGACCAACTACACCGGCTCGCGGGACACGGTGTTTTCCCTCGGCAACGAACTGCAACTGAATGACCGCACGTGGCTGTCCACCGGGTTGTCATTGATTGATATCAAGCGCAAGGCGCAGATCGAATACAGCACCGCCACCAACACCAGCGCGTTCCCCAGTGGCGTTGAATACGACGAGACCGACGTCGCCCCGCGCATTGGCCTGCGCTATCAGTTGACTCCGGAATTCGAAGTGTTCGGCAACGTCAGCCGCTCGGTGGATCCACCGGTCACCTGGCAGCTGGGCAGCACCGGCACGCCGTACATCCGTGATGTGCGGCCGCAAAAAGCCAACACCGTGGAGTTCGGTATTCGCGGCGGCCACGGTATTTTTGACGGCAGCCTGACGGTCTACCGCTCGTGGGTGCAGAAAGAACTGCTGTCGGTGGTGGTACGCCAGGCGACGGCCACCCAGGACCAACTGGTGGCCACCTCCAACGGCAGCGCGACCATTCACCAGGGCATCGAAGCCGGCTTGAATGCGCAACTGTGGGACGGCGGCAATGGCGACACCGTGACCCTGCGCCAGGCCTACACCTTCAACGACTTCCACTACCGCAACGATGCGGTGTTCGGCGACAACCAGCTGCCGGGCCTGCCGCGCCAGGTCTACCAGGCCGAGCTGGAATATCGCCAAGGCAGTGGTTTCTACGCGCAGCTCAACGCCCGGGCGGCGTCCAGCTATTACGTCGACTTTGCCAACTCCCTGAGTGCGCCGTCGTATACGTTGTGGGGGGCCAAGGTGGGCTACGAGGCCCCGAGCAAGAAGTGGGAAGTGTTCGTCGATGCACGCAACCTGACCAACAAGCGCTATGCCACGGCCACCAACACCGCGTACGACGCCAAGGGCCAGGACTCGGCCAACTTCTATGTGGGGGATGCGTTCAACGTGACCACGGGGGTTTCGTTTCACTTCTGACCGCAGGCCGGCGCTCTAACAAACAAAGGAAATCCTGTAGGAGCTGTCGAGCTTTAGCGAGGCTGCGATGGCATCACCTCGGTGTACCTGAAGCACCGAGGTGTCCGCATCGCAGGCAAGCCAGCTCCCACACTGGATTTTTGTAGTGGCTGGAGATTCAGTTCTGCGGCCGCTGTTTGGTCGAGTCCAGCTCGGCCTTTTTGCCGGTGCTGATCTCGGTGATCTGCGCCGACTTGGCAATCGCGAAATCAAAGGTGTCCTGCATCTTGGCGATGGCATCGGTCGCCGTGCCGTTGAGCCCACCGTTGGCTGCCCAGTCGAAGTTCCACACCCCGGAAAAGTTATCGGCACCGGCCACATCATGGGTTTCGATCGCGGTGAACACGTCGGGATGGCGCTCCATGTACTGGGCCGCAGCGCTCACATCGGCCGGCACCTTGCCCGAGGCGTTGCTGGCCAGTTGTGAAAGCTCTTGCTTGGTGATGGCCGACTTGCCCGTTTGGCGCATGTAATCGGCGATGACCTTGCTCGACTTGGAAATATTCAACTTGTCGTCGAATACCGACGTCGAGGCTTTTTGAGTGGTCGGTCCGCCACCGGCGGGTGTTACGGTAGTAGACATCGGCGCTGCTCCCTCAATGAATTGGATGACATCGAAGCCGACGTTAGCATGGGCAATTGGCCATTTATCACCGGCTTCACAACAATTCGCAGCGGCCGGAAAATTTCACAGCGTTTCACCCGCATCCAACTTGGCCAGCAGCCTCTGGCCCCGTTGCCACAGCGCGTCCTGCTTGGATTCAGGCATGCGGTCGAGATTTTTATGGAGCATGGCCATGCGCTGATTGCCCCGCAGCAGGTCGCCGTGGCGCATCAGGAAGTGCCAATAAAGCGCATTGAACGGGCAGGCATTGTCAGCGGTACTTTCCGTGACTTTGTAGGCACAGCCTCGGCAGTAGTCCGACATGCGCTTTATATATTGGCCGCTCGCGCAATAAGGCTTGGAACCCAGGTAACCGCCATCGGCATGCATCACCATGCCCAGGGTGTTGGGCAGCTCGACCCAATCGAACGCGTCCATGTAGATCGCCAGGTACCACTCGCATATCTGGCTGGGCACGATGCCGGCCAGCAGGGCGAAATTGCCGGTGACCATCAGCCGCTGGATGTGATGGGCATAGGCATGTTTCAGGCTCTGGCCGATCGCCTGGCGCATGCAGTTCATTTGCGTCTCGCCCGTCCAGTAGAACTCCGGCAGCGGGCGGCTGTTGCCGAATGCATTGCCAGCGGCATAGTCGGGCATCTTCAGCCAGTACACGCCGCGTACGTACTCCCGCCAGCCAATCAGTTGGCGGATAAACCCTTCGGCGGCATTCAGCCCGATGCTGCCCGACCAATAGGCCGCCTCCACATCGCTGCACAGCTGGCGCAGGTCCAGCAGGCCGATGTTCAGCGCTGCGCTGATACGGGCGTGAAACAGGAACGGCTCGTCGCTGGCCATGGCGTCCTGGTAGTCGCCGAAACCCGCCAGGCCATAGTCCAGAAAGTAGTTCCAGAGGGCCTGCGCGTCGGCGTGGGTCACGGGGTAATCGAAGGTGTCGAGCGAACCGTAGTGGCTGCTGAAGTGTTTACCTACCAGCGCCAGCACGTCCTGGGTGATCGAGTCCGAGCTGAAGCGCGCCGGGTAGGGCGCCTTGGTGCCCTTGGGCAAGGCCTTGCGGTTGTCCGCATCAAAGTTCCAGGCACCGCCCACTGGCGTACCGTCACCGTTGAGCAAGAGCCCGCTCTTGCGGCGCATCTCCCGGTAGAAGTACTCCATGCGCAGCTGTTTTTTACCGCTGGCCCAAGCGGCGAACTCGTCACGGCCGCACAGGAATCGGTGGTCGGCATGCCACTGGATCGGCAAACCGCAGTCCTTCAGGGATTGCTCAAGGCGCCAGTCACCGCATTCGGTCAGGTGTATTTCCCGGGGTTGCATCAGCGATTGCCAGCGCCTTAACTCGCCGGGCACCGAGCCGGTGTTTTGCGGATCGTCCAGGGTGACGTACTGCACCCGCACGCCACGCTGCTGCAACGCCTGGGCAAAATGGCGCATGGCGCTGAAGACCAGGACGATTTTTTGCGGATGGTGGGGCACATGGCTGGCTTCCTCCATGACCTCGACCATCAAGACCGCATCGCGCTGGCTGTCCAGCCCATCCAATGAGGCCAGGTCAAACGACAACTGGTCGCCCAGCACCAGGCACAGGTTTCGAACTGCCTTGGTCACCACGGCGCTTCCAGGGAAAATGGCGTTCGCAGTGGCTCGATAGCGCCTTCTCGCCGGCCGCACATTTCGTCATGCACGCACTGATGCACCAGGGTGCAGGGAAACGCAGGGACTGCCTGCAACACGTCACGCAGGTGATTGACGGAGCGAAAGTGCATGGGCTTCGCCGACTCGTCCAGCAGCGTGAACTGGCCGTGGTCCAGCGTTACGCGCGCCAGATAGAAACCACCTTCCAGCGACAGCAGTTCCATTTCGCGTACAGCGCCTTGGGTGGCCAGTTTGGTCAGGGCTTGCAGGTTCATGGTTCACTCCTTACCGGTCAGGGTTGTGAAGACTGGCGACGGAAGAACAACGTCACCTGGCCGACTTCCACACCCAACTTGGACATGCTGGAGCGGTTGATCAACGTGTCTTCGTCCATCAGGTACATCCAATCGTCGAGGCTCACTTCGTAGACGGATCCATCAACCGGCAGGTTCAGGACGTAGCGCCAGCGCAGTGCGTTGCCCGCCACTTCGCCCCTGGCCTCGCCCACCACATCACCGGCCCGTCCGCGCCAGTGGGTGGGGCCGTCCGGGGTGAGGGTCCAGACACGTTGCTGGCGAGTACCATCGCTGTATAGAAAGCGCTCATCGAGAATCAGGTTTTCACCCTCGCGGCGGCTGGCGATATTCACCTCGAAACGCTTGGCCACTTCACCCGAGCGTTTCTCGAAGATGCCCCAGGCCTTGACGGGCTTGCTGAAGAAGCTCACCAGGTCCAGTTGCGGTTGCTGGTCGGCATAGTGTTTTACATCCACGCTGCCACAACTGCTCAGGCCCAACACCAGGGCCAGCGAAACCAATAGACGGGTCATTGCGGTTCTCCCCGAGAGGGCTTGATACTGCTGATACTTGTACAAAATAATAAAATTGTACAGGTATTTAGCGCATTACCAGGATGTTACCGGCTACCGGCCTGCCCATTTATGACGGGTATTTGCAGCCTCAGGGGACCAGGTGCAGATGATCGTTCCCACATAGATTTCAGGTTGCTTCCAGACCTTCTCGCCGCTAACCTTCGCGGGTCGCTGCCAATTCAGCGAACGGGTGTGGTAGCCCGGCTATTTCATAGATCCCAAAACGCTCAAGGGCGTTTTTTTGTGCGGGCTGCTTTGTGGCGGCTGTGCATGGGAGGCTTCGGCCTGCCGGGTTTCTATGACCGGTCTACCACCCCGTGTACAGTCGCCTCCTTAATCGTGTGGTAGCGAGCGTGGAGGTGCTTACTCATAGAGGAGCTTCACCATGAAAAAGGTCTCGCCCAACCCGCCGCATTACTTGAACGACCAGAAATTCCACGATGCTGCCCAGCGCGCATTCAAGCACTACGACCTCAATTCAGAACCTGCCGCTTCGCCTCCGTCCTCCAACAAACTATTCTCCGTACGTGCCGGCCTCAGCACCGAAGTCGCCTTGTGTAATGCCAGCGAGATTCTTGAATCGGCGGCTGTCAGCGCCTATGACTGTGCCGAGCATCTTGATGGGGCCAGCCGCAAGCAAGTGTTGGCAGTGGTGCAATTGGTGGAGATGGCGCAGTTGTTGGTGGATGAGGCGCTGAACCGGGAGTGCCCGGTGGCCTGATCACATCCGAAATCCAACTGGCAACATAAATCCAGTGTGGGAGCGGTTGGTCAGGAGAGCGGGTTTGTCAGCAGGCTCGCGATCACTCCCACGCTGATCGTTCCCACGCTCTGCGTGGGAATGCCGCCTCGGACGCTCCGCGTCCCGCTGGCAATGCACAATGGAAGCCTTGCGCAGTGGTGACGCGGAGCGTCACGGTATGCATTCCCACGCGGAGCGTGGGAACGATCGGTCGCCCGGTTTATCAGTAGCGAATCATCACCGACTTGAGCTCGGTGTAATCCTCGATGAACGCCCCGCCAAACTCCCGTCCCACCCCCGAAGACTTGTTGCCGCCAAACGGCACCGCCGGGTCGAGCATCGTGTGCATGTTCACCCACACCGTCCCCGCGTTGATCGCCGGCACCATGCGCAGGGCCTTGCTCAGATCATTGGTCCAGAGGCTGGCGCTCAGGCCGTAAGGCGTGTTGTTCATCAGTTCCAGCAGCTCATCCTCGGTGTCGTAGGGGAAAAACGTGGCGATCGGGCCGAAGGTCTCTTCGTTGAGCAGGGTGTCGTGGATCGTGTTGGCGAGAATTACTGTCGGCTCCACATAGCACCCCGGCCCGTCGATCAGCTTGCCGCCGTGGACAATCGTATTGTTCTCGGCCCGGGCCTTGGCGAAAAACCATTCGAGTTTCTGTTGGTGCTGGCGGTTGGTCACCGGGCCGAATTCGGTGCGCTCGTCCAGCGGCGAGCCGATGTTCAACCGGCCCAGGCGTTGCGCCAGTTTGTCCATGATCGGCTCGATCTGCGAGCGGTGGGCGAAGAAGCGTTCGGCGGCCGCGCAGATTTGCCCGGAGTGCAGGAAGCCGGCTTCGATGATGCCGTTGACCGCTTTGTCGAGGTCCACATCCCGCAGGAATCCGGCGGAGTTTTTGCCGCCCAGTTCCAGGGTCGCCCGGGTCAACCCGGCGCCCATGGCACTGCGGCCCACGGCGATGCCGGTGGGCACAGAGCCGGTAAACGAGACCTTGTCGGTGCCCGGGTGCTCCACCAGGCCTTTGCCCACATGGCCGCCACCGGTCAACACGTTCAGCACGCCCGCCGGCAGGCCGGCGTCGATGGCCAGTTCGGCGATGCGCAGGATGGTCAGCGGGGTGAACTCGCTGGGCTTGATGATGATGCTGCAGCCGGTCACCAGCGCCGAGGCGAGTTTCCAGATGGCGATCATGGTCGAGAAATTCCACGGCACGATGCCCACCACCACGCCCACCGGTTCGCGCAGGGTGAACGCGGTGTAGCGTTCGCCGGCGAAGGAGGGCAGTGACGGGGTAAGGGTCTGGCCGCTGATCTTGGTGGCCCAGCCGGCGTAGTAACGCAGGAAGTGCGCCGCCTGATCGACCTCGAAGGCCCGGGAAATCTGGATGATCTTGCCCGACTGGCAGGTTTCGATCTGCGCCAGTGCTTCGCGATGTTGCTCCAGCAGGTCGGCGAGTTTCAGCAGCACATTGCCGCGAATGGCTGGGGCGACCTGGGACCATTGCCGGAAGCCACGCCGGGAGGATTCCACCGCTGTGTCGATATCGGCCAGGTCCGCATCGGCAACCTGGGCGATCACCTCGCCGGTGGCCGGGTTGATCACTTCCAGAGCCTGGCCGGAATGGCTTTGGACGTACCCGCCGTCGACAAACAAGGCATGGCTTCGACGGAGGAAGGCCTGGACTTCAGGCAGCAGCGCAATATCGCTCATGGGATTTTCCTGCTCGCAAAAGCCCGAGGGTAACCAGCGCCGCCGGGCCAGGCTTGTCTGTGCCTGCCGGGCGATATGTCTGTGGCTGCCAGGCCTGTGGAAAGTGCAATCTTGGCTGTGGAAGGTGCATTTTCCGGGGGTGTCGCCCGCCCCATACTGGCCCCACATCCAGCGCCGTTCGTTGAGTTTGAACGCCAGCCGGACATCCAATAATAAGCAGGGCCGTCCATGAAAAAGCCAAACCCGCTCCTCGAAGATCTCAAGGCGATTCTGCCGACCATCGCTGCCAACGCCTTCCAGGCCGAGCAGGACCGCAAGGTTCCCGACGAGAACATTGCACTGCTCAAGAGCATCGGCATGCACCGTGCCTTTCAACCCAAACCCTTCGGCGGCATGGAGATCTCCCTGCCGCAGTTTGCCGACTGCATCGCGTTGCTGGCCGGCGCCTGTGCCAGCACCGCCTGGGCCATGAGCCTGTTGTGCACCCACAGCCATCAACTGGCGTTGTTTCCCGCCAAGTTGCAGCAGGAAGTCTGGGGCGATAACCCGAATGCCACCGCCAGCAGCAGCATCGCGCCGTTTGGTCGCACTGAGGAAGTTGAGGGCGGTGTGCTGTTCAGCGGTGAAATGGGCTGGAGCAGCGGTTGCGATCATGCCGAGTGGGCGATTGTCGGTTTCCGCCGTAAAAACGCCGAGGGCACCCAGGACTATTGCTTCGCGGTACTGCCGCGCAGCGACTATCAGATTCGCGATGACTGGTTCGCCGCCGGCATGAAAGGCAGCGGCACCAAGACCCTGATCATCGACAACGTGCGGGTGCCAGAACACCGCATCCAGAAAGCCAAGGACATGATGGAAGGCAAGTCCGCCGGCTTCGGTCTGTACCCCGACAGCAAGATTTTCTACTCGCCGTACCGGCCGTATTTCGCCAGCGGTTTCTCCACCGTGAGCCTGGGTGTGGCCGAGCGCATGCTCGAAGTATTCCGCGAAAAAACCAGGACCCGCGTACGTGCCTACACCGGCGCGGCAGTGGGGGCGGCGACTCCGGCGTTGATGCGCCTGGCCGAGTCGACACACCAGGTGGCCGCCGCCCGGGCGTTCCTGGAAAAGACCTGGCAGGAACACGCCGAACACAGCGAACAGCACCGTTACCCGAGCCGCGAGACCCTGGCGTTCTGGCGTACCAACCAGGCGTACGCCACCAAGATGTGCATCCAGGCGGTGGACCGTTTGTTCGAGGCCGCCGGTGGCAATGCGTGGTTCGAGCACAACGAGATGCAGCGTCTGTTCCGCGATTCCCATATGACCGGCGCCCATGCGTACACCGATTACGACGTGTGCGCGCAGATCCTGGGGCGTGAGCTGATGGGGCTCGAGCCTGATCCGAGCATGATTTGACGCCGACCCGGCCATCACAACCATCAGGACTGCGCGTTGATGCAGTCCGGGAGTCTTGCATGTCTGATAACAGTTTCGACCCACGGGCCTTTCGCCGGGCCCTGGGCAACTTTGCCACCGGTGTCACGGTGGTCACCGCCGCTGATGCCAGCGGGCGCAAAGTGGGTGTCACCGCCAACAGCTTCAATTCGGTATCCCTGGACCCGCCGCTGGTGCTGTGGAGCATCGACAAACGCTCCAACAGCCACGAGGTGTTCGAGCAGGCCAGCCATTTTGCGGTCAACGTGCTGGCGGCCGACCAGATCCACCTGTCGAACAACTTCGCCCGGCCCAGGGACGATCGCTTTGCCGAAATCGAATTCGAGCCCGGGGAGGGCGGTTCGCCGGTCTTCGCTGATTGCTCGGCGCGGTTTCACTGCGAGAAGTACCAGCAGGTGGATGGTGGCGATCACTGGATCATGATTGGCAAGGTGGTGGCTTTCGATGATTTTGGTCGTGCGCCGTTGCTCTATCACCAGGGGGCGTATGCGCGGATCGAGGAGCGGCAACCGTAGGGCGAACACCTCTATCGAAGGCTGAAGCAGGTTCAATGTGGGAGCGGGCTTGCTCGCGAATGCGGAGTGTCAGCCAATACATCTGGCGACTGACACACCGCTTTCGCGAGCAAGCCCGCTCCCACATGTGATCTCGGTAGCTCATTGCACCTGTGTTAGAACGGCACGGCCACGGTGACTTGGCTATAGAGATTGGTGCCATTGCCACCCACCTGGTTGCCGCCGTTGCTCTCATCCTTATTGGGCTTGTACAAACCCAGCAGTGGCGTGACGATCAGGTGTTCGTTCACCGCCCACTCCGCGTACAGGTCCAGTTCGCGCCCATCGAGGTTGAGCATGCCGCCCTTGCTCAACGTCTTGTAGTCGAAGAACAGCGCGCCCAGGGTGACGCTGTCCAGCGGCTTGACCTTCAACGCCACATGCTGCACCTCAGTATTGGTATTGAACGGCCCCGAATAATTGCCGGCCACCTCGCCCTGCACCCAGGTGCCGTAGCCACGGTTGAAGCCCGAAAACATCGCATCCCAGTTTTTCGAATAGCGGCTGTAGCGGTAGGTCAGGTCCGGCGACCACGGCAGCGCGGCGAAGGTATAACCGCCTTCGGTGTACCAGGCCTTTTCCGGGCCGGCGTCCTTGTCCTGCCAGGCGTATTCAAAGGAAAAGTGCGCGTTCTCGATCCCGGCATTACCGGCGCCCCGCAGGCTGTAGATGTTCATCCCGGCGCGCTGTTTTTGCAGGTCATTGGCATAACGGTCGTCGACGCTGATGCCGTGGATATAGGTCAACCCCAGGGTGCCGGGCGCGGCGGTGTAGTCCAGGGTGCCGGCCGCCATTTCAGTGTTGGCCTGGGCGCGGTTGTCGGACTTGATCCACATTACGCTGCCATGCACGCCGTCCTTGCCACCCAGGCGTAGCACTGCGGTTTGATCGAAGGCATGCCGAGCGGCGATGTAGTAGGCGCCGCCCCGGTTGAACTTGCCGTCATCCACGCCCTTGCCGAAGTTCGGGCCGTCATCGTTGATGATGAAACCGTCGCCGAGCATGATGACCTGGCGGCCGAACGACAGGTTCACACCATCCTTGCCCAGTGCCGGAAACAGTTCCCCCGAGCGCCAGCCGGCGAAGGCTTCGTCGAACTTGGTGGTGCGCTCGCTGCCGGTGGTCACGCCCGACGCATCGCCATCACCCCAGGTGCCCGAGCTGACCAGGTTGGCCGTGCCATACACGCTGCCCAGGGCGCCGAAGCGCTGGTCGACGCTCAAGCCATACTTGATAAAACCTTCACGCCAGGTGGAACCGCCGGTGGTGCCGTCGTAGTTCTTGCGGCTGTTGAACATCCCGTACACCGCCAGGAAGTTGCCGGTGACCTGAGTGTCGTCATCGGCATACAGCTCGAACGCCTGGGCCGATGAGTCGATGATCATCAGCGCGATGCCCAGGCTGATGGCCCTGTACAGGTGACGGGTTTGTTGTGTGTGCTGCATTGTTATAGTCCCCAACAAGGTGAATTGAGGGAGCATTAGGGCGAGCGCCACCGGGCCAAGTCTTTCCCCTGCGTGCCAGGAAATTGTCCCAGGCCGCCAGTGGCGCAGCAGTGGCAGGCAGCAACAAAACCGGCGGCAGCCAGGAGCAAGACGATCAGCCAGGGCGGGCGCAGAGTGCCAATACTTCTAAAAATCCGCTTCTTGAGGATCTGCACCATGTCGATCAACGACCGGCTCACCGAACATTTGAAACGCGGCACGGTGGGCTTTCCAACCGCGCTGGCGAGCACCATTGGCTTGATCATGGCCAGCCCGGTGATCCTCACCGCGACCATGGGGTTTGGCATCGGCGGCAGCGCCTTTGCGGTGGCGATGTTGATCGCGGTGGTGATGATGCTGGCCCAGGCGACCACCTTCGCCGAAGCCGCCTCGATCCTGCCCACCACCGGCTCGGTCTACGACTACATCAATTGCGGCATGGGCCGGTTCTTTGCGATCACCGGCACCTTGTCGGCGTACCTGATCGTGCATGTGTTTGCCGGCACCGCCGAAACCATCCTCTCCGGCGTGATGGCGCTGGTGAATTTCGAGCACCTCAACACCCTGGCGGAATCCGCCGGCGGTTCGTGGTTGCTGGGAGTGGGCTTCGTGATTGTGTTCGGGGTGCTCAATGCGTTTGGCGTCAGCGCGTTCGGCCGGGCCGAGATCATCCTCACTTTCGGCATGTGGACCACCTTGATGGTGTTTGGCGTGCTGGGCCTGATCGCAGCCCCGGCGGTGCAACTGGATGGCTGGTTCGGTGAATCCCTGGTGGGCACCGACCTGATCACCATCCTGTCGCTGGTGGGCATGGCGATGTTCATGTTTGTCGGCTGCGAGTTCGTCACGCCGCTGGCGCCGGACCTGCGCAACTCGGCCAAGGTGATGCCCAAGGCGATGGTGCTGGGGCTGCTGGGGGTGGCCACGTGCATGTTCATCTATGGCGCGGCCATGAAACGCCAGGTGGAAAACGTATTGATCGACGCGGCGGGCGGCGTGCACCTGCTGGATACGCCGATGGCCATCCCGAAATTCGCCGAGCAGGTGATGGGCAGCATCGGCCCGATGTGGCTGGGCATCGGCTTCCTGTTTGCCGGTGCTGCGACCATCAACACCTTGATGGCCGGTGTGCCACGGATCCTGTACGGCATGGCCGTCGACGGCGCGTTGCCCAAGGTCTTCACCTACCTGCACCCGCGCTTCAAGACACCGTTGCTGTGCATTCTGGTGGCGATGCTGATTCCGTGCCTGCACGCGCTGTACCTGGGCGGTAACACCGACAACATCATGCACCTGGTGCTGGCGGCCGTGTGTGCCTGGAGCTTTGCTTATCTGCTGGTGACGCTGTCGGTGGTGATCCTGCGGATTCGCCGTCCGGATCTGCCTCGCGCCTACCGTTCGCCGTTCTTTCCGCTGCCGCAGATTCTGTCGAGCATCGGCATCCTGCTGGGCATGTGGTTTATCACCCCGCCGGGCATGAACCCCGCCGACATCTACATTCCCTTTGGCGTAATGCTCGGGTGCACGGCGGCGTACGCGCTGTTCTGGACGCTGGTTGTGCAGAAGGTCAATCCATTCAAGCCCGCCTCGGTGGAAGAGGTGTTGGCCAAGGAGTTCGCCCATGAGCCGGGTCAGCCGCACAACGGGTATATCAGCCATGCTGCAAAAACTGTCTGAGCTGTTCAGCGCCCGGCGCGCGCCTGCCGGGTATCGACCCGGCGTTACGCTGGAACACCTGAGGCGTAACCTCGGCCTGGCCGGTTATGAGGTGTGTGGACCGACGACGGCCCGGGTTTCCCTGGACAATCTCGGGCTGCAACTGGAGATCGTCGAGCGCACCGAGTCGCAGCTGTTGATGCACCTGGTGATGACCGAATTCGTACTGCGCATCCCTGCCTCGCAGCAGGGCACGGCGAGCTTCGAACTGCACCACACCGGGGCCGTTCGACGCACCGGAATCCGCTGTCGACAGCGGTCGGGCGACAAGGAGGTTTCAGGCATTTTGCATACACAATTGCAGGAGGGCAGCGCCTTGCATCGCGCCTTGATGCCGCTGGACTTCAAGCGCCTGCGCATCGACCTGGTGGATCACCAGTGGTGTGTGCGGCTTGAGCATATGGGCGGCAGCGAGGTGGTCAACCGCATGCCGGCGTTCCGTCGCTACATCGCATTGAGCAGTGTTCAACGCGCCTGGCTGCTGGACGCCTTGAACGGTTTCCAGCGCGCCTTGCAGGCCCACTGACCACCGGATTTGGCATCAATAGTGCAACCACCTTGGCAGACACGTACTTGTTGCGCGCATATAGATAACATGTTAACTATTGCCCGACAAAAACAAAAAGCCAAGGTGGAAACAACCATGAGCATGCAACAGATTGGGCAAGACGGGCTGGACCTCTGGACCCGGGATCTGCGCGCGGTTTGCGGTCACTTCGACACAGAACTGGCCTTCAACCGCTCGCTGTTCATCGGCAGCATCAGCACCTTTTCCCGCGGCGGTTTGCCCCTGGCCAGCCTGCGCACCAACGCCGGCCTGATCAAGCGCCCCAAGGCCCGCGCCGACCACGATGACGACCAGAACTGCTTCCTCGTCAGCCAGCGCAGCGGCTACTGCCAGATCACCCAAAACGGCCAGAGCTTCCAGCTTGCCCCCGGCGAACTGTTATTGATGGACTCGGTGGGCTCCATCGACATCACCCCGTTCGGGCTCATCGAACACGCGTCCCTGTCCTTGTCCCGCGCAGAGGTGTGCAAACAGTTCGGCAGCCAGCCCAAGACCTTCGGCAAAATCTCCTCGAGCAAAGCCTGCGGGCGCATGTTGCATGTGTTGATGGATCAACTGTGCAAAGACGCACTGAACGGCGAAGGCGCGGTCGGGGAAGGGCAGGCGTTGCAGTCGGCGTTTGTCTCGCTGCTGGGGTCGGCGTTTGAGCAGGAAGACGATGAGCGCGATGATTGTGGCGGGTTGCAGGGCAGCAATCTGCGCAGCTATGTGCAGAAGGTGATTGATGAGTCATTGACCCAGCCAGGGCTTAGCCCGGTGGGGTTGGCGAGTCGGTTGAATATCTCGGTGCGGCATTTGTACCGGTTGTTTGAGGAACAGGATGACAGCGTGTGCCGGTATATCCAGCGGGCGCGGTTGAAGCGCAGTGCGGATGATCTGACCAACCCGTTTTTGCGCAGTGAGTCGATTACGTCGATTGCGTATAAGTGGGGGTTTACGGATTCGGCGCACTTTAGTCGCTCGTTCAAGAAGCAGTTTGAAGTGTCGCCGAAGGATTTTCGGGCTGGGCGGTTGCAGCAGGTGGGGTGAAGTTTTTGGGAGTCGGACAGTACGATGGAAGAGGGGAGTACTTTATGAAAGTCAATCCCCTTTGCTGTTAGCCACGTTAACGGTTTCTAATTACCTCAATCCTTTTCCGTGGCTTCTGCCTGATATCGGGTCAAACATTCGAGTAGAACTTTCATAAATTGGCGTTGGTCGGAGATTTCGTCATCGAAGTATGTATCAAATAGGTAGAAGACGGAGTCGAAAGTTTCGTCAGTGTTCAGGAAGTGATTGAGTGTGTCTATATACCATTGCCGCTCTTCATTGTCGTATGACATGTATTCGGGTTTGGTTAGCTCGTCAAATAACTCCGCGAGTTGTTTGTCGTCATTGACGTCTTTGGAGACTATCACCTCTTCTCGCTCGAGATCTTTAGTGTTTTCAATGTTGTAGGTGAATAGCAGGCTTCTAATGATCGAAAGTTTAGGTTTTAATTTCATTTTTAAAAGTCCGCGTAAGCAGTTTTAGGGTTTCCATTTGTATCTAATATGACGACGGCTTTCCTTTGTTGGCCGTATTCAAAGCCATCTCTCTTGTATCCTTCTCCGATGACTTTCCCCATGTCCATTGGTTCGCGAGAAGTACCTATGTTTGTATGCTTGAGTATAAGTTGCGCTCGATAAATAGCATTTAGTTGATCTCGATGGCTAAGGAAATGAGTGGCGGCGGAAGGCGGCCTCGGTTGTCCTGCTCTCCTTCCTCTATCGTGGACTTCAACTATCCCGGTAGTAGGATTTTTAGCGGTCATTACCCTTTCGAGTTGAGATGCCAACGTAGTCTGTGCTCCATGCTTTTCCAGAAAGTGTGCTCCCGGCGTTGCTTGTTCAAGTTCATCAAGACGGCGGTAAGCGTTCGCTTCCCCAAGCTCATCAATTCGTGCGCGTCGTTCAGCCTGTGTCAGACGAGGTGCAGCAGGCTGACCTTCATTGACCGTGGCGTTTTCGGCCGGATCCCCAACCCCAATATCCGGTTTACAACCGTTCGCACCCGGACAGGTATTCAACCCAAGCGGGTCAACCCACCCCGTCGGGTTGGGCACGTACTGGTATCCGTTCAGCCCGCCCGCCAGTTTCACCGGATCGGGCGTCAGGTAGCGGCCAATATCCGGATTGTAGTAGCGATGTCGGTTGTAGTGCAGCCCGCTTTCCGGGTCGAAGTATTGGCCCTGGAAGCGCAGTGGGTTGGTAACGGTGTTGACGTCCAGCTTCGCGATTTGGCCGTAGGCGCGGTAATGGGCGGACCAGACGATTTCGCCGTCGGGCGCGGTGAGTTCTTGCGGGGTACCGAGGTGGTCGAGTTGGTAGTGGAAGGGTTTTACGTCTTCCGGGCCGTAGCCTTTGAGCAGCGCTAGCGGGCGGAAGCTGTTGGGTTCGTAGAGGTAGCTCTGGTGGTGATCGGCGTTGTGTTCGGCGATCAGCTTTTCGCCTTGCCAGAAGAACTCGGTGGTCTGACCGTTGAGGGTTTTGGCGATACGCCGTCCAAACGGGTCGTAGCGATATGTGGCTTCGGTGCCGTCCGGCTGGGTGACGCTGATCAGTCGGTGCTGGCAGTCGTAGCGGTATTCGGTAACCAACTGCTGCGCCCGGCCCCGGCGTTCGCGCAGAAGGTTGCCGAAGGCGTCGTAGTCGTAATGGCGGTCACCTTGCATCAACAGGCGATTGCCTTTGACGACGCTCGGACCGACACGGTCTTGCATCAGCAGGTTGCCCGCCGGGTCGTGGACGAAGCGTTCCTGCAAATCGTGCGAGTGGTTGGCGCGGGTCAGGCGGTCGAGTGGGTCGTAGTGGTAGTCGTGCTGGCCTTTGCGGGTGTCGAGGATGCGGGTCAGGTTGCCGCGTTTGTCGTAGTCGTATTGGCGGCGCTGCTGGCGTTGTTCCTGTTGGGTGATGGCGTGGGCGTGCAGGCGGCCCTGGTCGTCGTAGTGGTAGTGGCTGAGGAGTTGGCCTTGCTGGCGCTGATGTTCGCGGCCGGATTTGAACAGGTGCGAGGTGAGCAGGTTGCCGTTGAGTTCGATGGTGGCGAGGTCGCCGCCTTTTTCGTGGTGGAAAGCGAGGCGGTTGTTGTCGGGCAGGCGCAGGTAGTTAAGTTGCCCGCATTCGTCGTAGAGGTAGCGCAACGTGCCCCAGCCTTGGTGTTCGGCGGTGAGGCGGTTTTGCAGGTCGTATTCGTAATGCAGCGGCCAGTGGCCGTCGTCGACGCTGATAAGGTTGCCGAGGCGGTCGTAGGTGTAATCGACAATGCTGCGGTCGGGCAGGGTTTTTCTTACCAGGCGACCGGCGCTGTCCCGCTGATAGCCAGTAACCAACTGACTGCCGTCATCGCCGTATTCGGTCTTTTCCAGCAGATGCCCGGCGAGGTCGTAGACATAGGCAGTACGCCGGCCATCAAACCCGATTTCCTGCTGGATCAGGCCG
>NZ_JACAOM010000132.1:0-7262 GCF_013386245.1 Pseudomonas sp. 21615526
GCTCCCACATTTGATTGCATGCATTCCGATAGAACTTCTCCACCCGCCCCCGCCTCATAATTAACAAGCCCACCTCCACGGCACGCCCATGGACCTTGTTATCGCCCGGCCCGAAGGCCTCTACTGCCCCGCCGGGGATTTCTACATCGACCCCTGGCGCCCGGTGGAACGTTCGGTCATCACCCACGCCCACGGCGACCACGCCCGCACCGGCAACCAACACTACCTGGCCGCCGCCCCCGGCGAAGGCATCCTGCGCTCGCGCCTCGGCCAGGACATCAACCTGCAAACCCTGGCCTACGGCGAAAGCCTGCGCCACCACGGCGTCACCTTGAGTTTCCATCCCGCCGGCCATGTCCTCGGCTCCGCCCAGGTGCGCCTGGAATACCAGGGTGAAGTCTGGGTCGCCTCCGGCGACTATAAAGTCGAGCCCGACGGCACCTGCGCGCCGTTCGAACCGGTGCGCTGCCATACGTTTATCACCGAATCGACCTTCGGCCTGCCGATCTACCGCTGGCAGCCCCAGGCGCAGATTTTTGCCGGGATCAACGACTGGTGGCAGGCCAATATCGCCGCCGGCAAGGCCAGCGTGTTGTTCTGTTATTCCTTCGGCAAAGCCCAGCGGATTCTCCACGGCATCGACGCCAGCATCGGCCCGATCCTCAGCCATGGCGCGGTCGAACCCTTGAACCGGGTGTACCGCGAAGCTGGCATCTATATCCCTGAAACCCTCTACGCCGGCGACTTCAAAAAGACCGACCCTTTATTGCGCCAGGCCCTGATCATCGCCCCGCCCTCCGCCGGTGGCAGCACCTGGATGCGCCGCTTCGGCGACTACAGTGACGCCTTCGCCAGCGGCTGGATGCGCCTGCGCGGAACCCGGCGTCGGCGCGGCGTGGATCGCGGCTTTGTGCTCTCGGACCACGCCGATTGGCCCGGACTGTTATGGGCCATTGAGCAAACCGGTGCCGAGCGGGTAATGGTCACCCACGGTTCTGTGGGCGTATTGGTCAGGCACCTGCGAGAAAAGGGCCTGGATGCCCAGGGATTCACCACCGAATACGGCGATGACGAAGAGGAGGCCACGTCATGAAAGCCTTCGCCGAGCTGTACGCCAACCTCGACGCCACCACCTCCAGCAACGCCAAGCTCGCCGCCTTGCAGGCTTATTTCCTACAGGCGCCCGCGGAAGATGCTGCGTGGGCGGTGTACTTTTTATCCGGCGGCCGGCCCCGACAACTGGTGCCCACCCGGTTGCTGCGGGACATGGCCACCGAAGCCGCGAGCATTGAGCCGTGGCTGTTCGAAGAGAGTTATCAGTCGGTAGGCGACCTGGCGGAAACCATTTCCCTGCTGTTACCGGAATCGCCCCACACCTCGGACGATGGTCTGGCCGTGTGGCTGGAAGAAAAACTCCTGCCCTTGCGTGGCCTGCCGCCAGAAGAACTGGCAGAACGCCTGCCCGCGTTGTGGGCACAGCTGGATCAGCCGAGCCTGATGCTCTGCATCAAGCTGATCACCGGCAGCTTCCGGGTCGGTGTGTCGAAGTTGCTGGTCACCCGCGCCCTGGCCGCCATGGCCGGGCTGGACAGCAAACGCGTGGCCCAGCGGCTGGTGGGCTACACCGACCTGTCGAACCGTCCGACGGCCGAAGGCTACTTGAAGCTGATTGCCGCCGAATCGTCCGACGAACACGCCCAGCGTGGCGGGCAGCCTTATCCGTTTTTCCTGGCCCATGGCCTGGCCCAGCCGGTGGAGCAGTTCGATGCCTTGCTCGGCTCCCCTGCTGACTGGCAAGTGGAATGGAAGTGGGACGGTATCCGCGCACAACTGGTCAAGCGCGAAGGCCGCTTGTGGATCTGGTCTCGGGGCGAAGAACTGGTCACCGAGCGCTTTCCGGAGCTTCATGACCTGGAAAACAGCCTGCCCGATGGCACGGTGATCGACGGCGAAATCGTGGTGTGGAAGGACTCGGTGCAACCCTTCGCCCTGCTGCAACAGCGTATCGGCCGCAAGACCCTGGGCAAGAAAATCCTCGAAGACGCGCCGGTCGCCGTGCTCGCTTATGACCTGCTGGAACACCACGGCGAAGACTGGCGCAACCACACCCAGGCCGAACGCCGGGCGCAACTGGAGCTGGTGGTCAGCGACTGCGACCAGCCAACGTTGCGCACGTCGCCAGTGCTGATCGGCGATAGCTGGCAAGACTTGGCAGAGCAGCGTGAGGCGTCCCGCAGCCTGGGCGTGGAAGGCATGATGCTCAAGGCCCGGGACGGGCTCTACGGCGTGGGCCGGACCAAGGACATGGGCGTGTGGTGGAAGTGGAAAGTCGACCCGTTCAGCGTCGATGCGGTGTTGATCTACGCCCAGCGCGGCCATGGCCGGCGCGCCAGCCTGTACAGCGACTACACCTTTGCGGTGTGGGACGGCCCGCCCGGTACTGAGCGTACGTTGGTGCCGTTCGCCAAGGCGTATTCGGGGCTGACCGATGAGGAAATGCGCAAGGTCGACGCCATCGTGCGCAAGACCACCGTGGAGAAATTCGGCCCGGTGAGCAGCGTCACGCCGAGCATGGTGTTTGAACTGGGTTTTGAAGGGATTGCCCTGTCCAAGCGGCACAAGAGCGGAATTGCGGTGCGTTTCCCGAGGATGTTGCGCTGGCGCCAGGACAAGGCCGTCGAGGAAGCCGACAACCTGGCGACCCTGCAGGATTTACTGGCCTGACACGTCTCTCACCAACGCCACCGATCAATGTGGGAGCGGGCTTGCTCGCGAAGGCGGTGTGTCAGTCAATACATGTACCGACTGATCCACCGCATTCGCGAGCAAGCCCGCTCCCACATTTGAAAACCTCACACGCCCCAAAATAATGCATAGATTGATCAATGCCCATTTTCGGGCATTTCCTACTGGCACAACTCCTTAATCTCACCTTTTAAAACGACCATTCGGAACTATGGTGCAGAAATTGCTACTTGAGTCCGGTCTGACACCGTTCAGTAACAGTCCTAACCGCGCCACAAGCGCTTATCTTGGTTTCCAGGGATTACATAATGAAAAAAGCATTGCTGACCCTTTCTGCACTGGCTCTGTGCATGGCCGCCGGTTCCGCGCTGGCCAAGGAATACAAGGAATTGCGTTTTGGTGTCGATCCGTCCTACGCGCCGTTTGAGTCTAAAGCCGCTGACGGCAGCCTGGTGGGCTTCGATATCGACCTGGGCAATGCCATCTGTGCCGAGCTGAAGGTCAAGTGCAAGTGGGTCGAAAGTGATTTCGACGGCATGATTCCAGGCCTCAACGCCAACAAGTTTGACGGCGTGATTTCCTCGATGACCGTGACCGAAGCCCGTGAAAAGGCGATCGACTTCTCCAACGAGCTGTTCTCCGGCCCAACCTCGCTGGTGTTCAAAAAGGGCGCGAACTACTCCACGCCTGAGTCCCTGAAGGGTAAAACCGTGGGCTACGAGCAAGGCACCATCCAGGAAGCCTACGCCAAGGCCGTACTGGACAAGGCCGGTGTCACCACCAAGGCCTACGCCAACCAGGACCAGGTGTACGCCGACCTGACTTCCGGCCGCCTGGACGCTTCCGTGCAGGACATGCTGCAAGCCGAACTGGGCTTTTTGAAGTCGCCAGCCGGTGCTGACTACGAAGTCAGCAAGGCCATCGACGATCCACTGCTGCCGTCCAAAACTGCGGTCGGTATCAAAAAAGGTAACAAAGACCTCAAGGCCTTGTTGGATAAAGGTATCAAAGCGTTACACGATGATGGCACCTACGCCACCATCCAGAAGAAACACTTTGGCGATCTGAACCTGTACAGCGGCAAATAATGCCTGGGGCGCCCTTCCTCTGGAGGGGCGCTTTTTTATCGCCATAGGTCCTGATTTATGTTCGAAGATCTTTTGCAAACCCTGGGGCTCAGTGCCTTCAGCTTGAAGGGTTTCGGCCCGCTGTTGCTGCAAGGCACCTGGATGACCGTCAAGTTGTCGGTGTTCTCCCTGGCCGTCAGCGTGTTGCTGGGCCTGCTCGGGGCTACTGCCAAACTGTCCAGCCTGCCGTTCCTGCGGGTTCCCGCGCAGATCTACACCACCCTGATTCGCGGCGTGCCCGACCTGGTGCTGATGCTGCTGATTTTCTACAGCCTGCAAATCTGGCTGACCAGCTTTACCGACTTTATGGAATGGGACTACATCGAGATCGACCCATTCAGCGCCGGGGTCATCACCCTGGGCTTTATCTACGGTGCGTATTTCACCGAGACCTTTCGCGGCGCGATCCTCGCCGTGCCCCGTGGCCAATTGGAGGCCGCCACGGCCTACGGGCTCACGCGTGGCCAGCGGTTTCGCTTCGTGACCTTCCCGCAGATGATGCGCTTCGCCCTGCCGGGCATTAACAACAACTGGTGCGTGATGCTCAAGGCCACCGCCCTGGTGTCGATCATCGGCCTGGCCGACCTGGTCAAGGCCGCTCAGGATGCCGGCAAGAGTACTTATCAGCTGTTCTATTTCCTGGTGATCGCCGCGTTTATCTACCTGTTGATCACCAGCGCGTCCAACTTCGTCCTGCGCCGCCTCGAACGGCGCTACTCCGCAGGCTCCCGGGAGGCAGTGCGATGATCGAACTTATCCAGCAATACTGGCGCCCCTTCCTTTATAGCGACGGCCAGCACATCACCGGGCTGGCCATGACGATGTGGCTGCTCAGCGCGTCGATCTTCATCGGCTTCCTGGTATCGATCCCGCTGTCCATTGCGCGGGTGTCGCGCAATCGCTGGGTGCGCTGGCCGGTGCAGTTCTACACCTACCTGTTTCGCGGCACGCCGCTGTATATCCAGCTGCTGATTTGCTACACCGGGATCTACAGCATCGCGGCGGTTCGCGCGCAGCCGGTGCTGGACGCGTTCTTTCGTGATGCGATGAACTGCACGATTCTCGCCTTCGCCCTCAACACCTGCGCCTACACCACGGAGATTTTTGCCGGGGCGATCCGCAGCATGGCCCACGGCGAAGTCGAAGCGGCGAAAGCCTACGGCCTCAGCGGCTGGAAGCTGTATGCCTACGTGATCATGCCGTCGGCCCTGCGCCGCTCGCTGCCGTACTACAGTAATGAAGTGATCCTGATGCTGCACTCGACGACGGTGGCCTTCACCGCGACCATCCCGGATATCCTGAAAGTCGCCCGGGACGCCAACTCGGCCACCTACATGACCTTTCAATCATTCGGTATCGCTGCGCTGATCTACCTGACCGTGACCTTTGCCCTGGTCGGTCTGTTTCGTCTGGCGGAGCGTCGCTGGCTGGCCTTTCTCGGCCCCAGCCACTAAGGAGCCTTCATGCGTCATCAGATTCATCCACTTGTGGCGCCGGTGCCGGGCACGGAGCGACAAATCCACAGTTTCCACTTCGGGCCGGAGCAGGCCGAAGGCAAGGTCTACATCCAGTCGTCACTGCACGCCGACGAATTGCCGGGCATGCTGGTGGCCTGGCACTTGAAGGCGCGCCTGGCGGAGCTGGCTGCGGCCGGCAGCCTGCGCAGCGAGATCGTGCTGGTACCGATCGCCAACCCGACCGGCCTGGAACAGGTGTTGATGGACATCCCCCTGGGCCGCTACGAGCTGGAAAGCGGGCAGAACTTCAACCGCCTGTTTGTCGACCTGTCCGACGAGGTTGGCAATCAAGTCGAAGGCCTGCTGGGAGATGATCCTGCGCACAACGTCGAACTGATCCGCGATGCGCTGACCATGGCCCTGGCGGCGCAAACGCCCGTCACACAACTGGAATCCCAACGCCTGGTGCTGCAACGCCTGGCGTGTGATGCCGACATGGTGCTGGACCTGCACTGCGACTTCGAAGCCGTTGCACACCTGTACACCACCCCCGAGGCGTGGCCCCGGGTGGAGCCGCTGGCGCGCTATATCGGTTCGGAAGCCAGCCTGTTGGCCACCGACTCCGGCGGGCAGTCATTCGATGAATGCTTCACGCTGGTGTGGTGGCAATTGCAACAACGGTTTGGCGAGCACTTCCCGATCCCGATGGGCAGCTTTTCGGTGACCGTCGAGTTGCGCGGCCAAGGCGACGTCAACCACGGCCTGGCCAGCCTCGACTGCCAGGCGATCATCGATTACCTGATTCACTTCGGCGCAATCAGCGGCGAGCCGGCACCGCTGCCGGAATTGCCCTACCCCGCCACACCGCTGGCGGGCGTCGAGCCGGTGGCCACACCCGTGGGCGGCTTGCTGGTATTCAGCGCGCTGCCTGGGGAATACGTGGAAGCCGGGCAACTGATCGCCGAAATCATCGACCCCATTTCCGACCGCGTAACGCCAGTGCATTGCCGCAATGCCGGGCTGCTTTACGCTCGTTCGCTGCGGCGCATGGCCACTGCCGGGATGGTCATTGCCCATGTCGCAGGCACTGAAGCCTATCGCAGCGGCTACCTACTTTCGCCTTGAGGATGCACGCCCCATGTACAAATTGACCGTTGAAGGCCTGCATAAAAGCTATGGCGACAATGAGGTGCTCAAAGGTGTCTCGCTCAAGGCCAGGACCGGTGATGTGATCAGCTTGATCGGCGCCAGTGGCTCGGGCAAGAGTACCTTTTTGCGGTGTATCAATTTTCTTGAACAGCCGAATGACGGCGCCATGACGCTGGATGGGCAGCAGATTCGCATGGTCAGTGACCGCCATGGGATGCGCGTGGCGGATGATGCTGAGTTGCAGCGTCTGCGTACGCGGTTGGCGATGGTGTTTCAGCATTTCAATCTGTGGAGCCACATGAGTGTGCTGGAGAACATCACCATGGCGCCGCGCCGGGTGCTGGGTTGCAGCAAGAAGGACGCCGAGGATCGCGCTCGCCGGTATCTGGACAAGGTTGGGTTGCCGGCGCGGGTGGCCGGTCAATATCCGGCGTTTTTGTCGGGTGGCCAGCAACAGCGGGTGGCGATTGCCCGGGCGCTGGCGATGGAGCCGGAGGTGATGCTGTTTGACGAGCCGACTTCGGCGCTGGACCCGGAGTTGGTGGGTGAGGTGTTGAAGGTGATCCAGGGTTTGGCTGAGGAAGGCCGGACGATGATCATGGTGACCCATGAGATGAGCTTTGCGCGCAAGGTGTCGAGCCAGGTGCTGTTTTTGCACAAGGGGTTGGTGGAGGAACAGGGTGCGCCGGAGGATGTGCTGGGTAATCCGAAGAGCGAGCGGTTGCAGCAGTTTTTGAGTGGGAATTTGAAGTAGCCCGCAGGGGTTGGGTGTATATCCGTTATT
>NZ_JACAOM010000133.1:0-12667 GCF_013386245.1 Pseudomonas sp. 21615526
TTGCGACGCCTGTGAGTGAGCCGGTGGAGTAGCGGAGTGCAAACCCGATCCAAATGGGGGAGCGGGCGGGCGCGCAAAAGCGGAGTGCCAGTCAATACATGTGTGACTGATCCACCGCTTTCGCGAGCAAGCCCGCTCCCACATTGGATTTGTGTTGTTCTGTAGATTCCATAAAAAACGCCCGACCTTCGCAGGCCGGGCGTTTTTATGTGTCCCGTAAAAATCAGGACTGACTGGTAGGCGTCGGGCTTGCCGGCGTTGCAGTCGGGGTAGCAGCAGGCGTCGGTGGCGTGACCGAGTTGGTCGCCGGCGCTGCAGTTGCAGGCTTGGCCGCTACCGCTGGCTTCGGCGCTGCTGGCTTTTTGGCTACGGTCGGCTTCTTCGCCGCAGCCGGTTTTGCAGCTGGCTTGGCCGCTGCAGGTTTTGCAGCCGCAGGCTTGGCGGCGGGTTTGGCAGCAACCGGCTTGGCTGCAGGTTTCGCAGCGGCTGGCTTGGCAGCAGGCTTCGCTGCAGCAGGTTTGGCGGCGGCGGTTTTAGCCGCTGGCTTGGCTGCTGCTTTTGCTGCCGGCTTGGCTGCAGGTTTCGCCGCAGGTTTTGCAGCTGCTTTAGCGGCCACTGGTTTAGCGGCAGGCTTGGCGGCCGGTTTAGCCGCTGCGGTTTTCGCCGCAGGCTTGGCAGCCGGTTTTGCAGCAGCTTTGGCCGGCGCCTTGGCGGCTGGCTTGGCTGCCGGTTTGGCGGCGGCCTTGACCAGCGGTTTAGCGGCGGTTTTAGCAGCAGGCTTGGCCGCTGCAGTTTTCGCCGCAGGCTTGGCAGCCGGTTTAGCCGCTGCAGTTTTAGCCGCAACTGGCGCAGCTTTGAGGCCAGTGAGTTTTTCGATTTGCCTGGTCAAGGTATCGACCTTGCTGTGCAGCGCTTTCACTTCAGTACGGCTAGGTACGCCGAGTCGCGAAATGGCACTGTTCAGGCGCTTGTCAAAAGCCCCTTCCAGTTCGCCCCACTTGTCGCTGATACGTGATTTGGCAGAACCGGCGGAAGCCTTTGCCGCATCGACTTGTTTACCCACTGTGCTCTTGGTCAACTTCTCGGCCTTCTCGCCGTCTTTAACCAAAGTCTCGAAGTATTTACCGCCGTCACTGCTCACCTTCGAGTACACGCCTAAACCGGCCAGCCAGATCTTGCGGGAGTATTTTTCAACTTCCCCGATCCACGAGCTGCCTTCTTTATCAGTAGTCTTTTTACCAGCCATCCCGTTGTCTCCTTAGTGTTTACGCGCGACACGTTCGAGCAATGCCGTCAGCTCATCGAGCTTAGCAGAGAGTGTCTCCACGTCATGTTTAGACGGAATGCCGATCCGATTCAAGGCACTTCCAACACGACTATCAAAAGCGCTTTCAACTTTATCCAGTTGCACTTCGACTCGACCTTTGACGCCGAAGACTTCGCTCTTGACTTGATCAATCTGACTGTTGGCTGCATCAAGTTGTTCAATCACAACTTTTTTGCCTTTACTTTCAACATGTTGACCAGTCTTAACCAGCTCTTTGAAGTACTCGGCGCCTTCGCTTCCGACCTTGGCGTAAGCCCCCAAACCGGCCAGCCAGATCTTGCGGGCATAGGATTTAACGTCAGTCAGGGCGTTAGTTCCGGTAGCAATTTTTTTCTTCAAAATAACTTTGGCCATGGTGCACCTCACGCATAAAGGGGGGAGGAACTGCCCACAGAAGTTGGGGGCTTGGGCACAAAGTAGGCAGAAAAATTAGAATCGGCACCCTAAGAAGGTCGCAAATCAGGCCAGGGCTTTATCCAGTGCCTTCTCGATTTCGGACTTGATGGTGCCACTCATGGCCGACATCAACAGGCCCAGCTCGACTTCAATCCGCAGGGAATCTTCCGCCACTTTCACGGTGCCTTTAACGCCCGAACGTTTGAGGTTCAGTGTGTCGCCGGCCCACGAAGACTCCAGGCCATATTGCTCCTTGAGTTTGCTCGCCAACTTGTCGGCTTTTTCTCGGGCAGCGTCTTTGCCCAGTGTGTGGGCACGTTCAACCTGTATACGGGCCATTTGAATGACTCCTCGTTATAGAGACTTGTCGACCCGCCATGCGGCAAAAGGTCTCGGTGACCACCTATCTTACCTTCAGCCTTGCCAAGACAAAGCATGCCTTGGGGATTAGAATGCCCCCATTCTCTTTTGGTGACAGCGATATGACTGATCAGCGCAAAGGCAGCGATGCCGAACCCACCACTCACTTCGGCTTCAAGAACGTCCCGGAAAGCCAGAAAGCGGAAAAAGTCGCCGAGGTGTTCCACTCGGTCGCCGCCAAGTACGACTTGATGAACGACGTGCTCTCCGGCGGCATGCACCGTCTGTGGAAGCGCTTCACCATTGAGTTGTCGGGTGTACGCACCGGCAACCGTGTGCTGGATATCGCAGGCGGCACGGGCGACCTGGCCGCCAAGTTCTCCAAGCTGGTGGGCCCCACCGGGCAGGTGGTACTGGCCGACATCAACGGCTCGATGCTCAAGGTCGGTCGTGATCGCCTGCTGGACAAAGGTGTGGCGGGCAATATCGAGTTCGTCCAGGCCGACGCTGAAAAGCTGCCGTTCCCGGACAACCACTTCGACTGCGTGACCATCGCCTTCGGCCTGCGTAACGTGACCCACAAGGAAGACGCACTGCGCTCGATGCTGCGCGTACTCAAGCCCGGCGGTCGCCTGCTGGTGCTGGAGTTCTCCAAGCCGACCAACGCACTGATGTCCAAGGTCTACGACACCTACTCGTTCGCCTTCATGCCGTTGATGGGCAAGCTGATCACCAATGACGCCGAAAGCTACCGCTACCTGGCCGAATCGATCCGCATGCACCCGAACCAGGAAACCCTGAAGTCGATGATGGTAGAGGCCGGTTTCGACCGCGTGACCTACCACAACATGACCTCGGGCATCGTCGCCCTGCACCGCGGCATCAAGCCCTGATGCTGTTCGCAGGCCTTCTCGCCAGCGTCGAACACGGCCTCAACCGTGTACTGCGCCTGGACAGCACCGCCCTGGCACGGCTGGCGCACCTGAACGGCAGGATCATCGCCGTCGACTGCACCAGCCCCGCCTTGCAGCTGTTTATCCTGCCCAGCGATGAAGGCCTGTTGCTGGCGTCCCACTGGGCCGCCGACGCCGACTGCACCCTGCGTGCTTCCGGCTCAAGCCTGCTGCGCCTGGCCCTGAGCCGGGACAAGACGGCGATCCTCCACGGCCCGGACGTGGAACTTGAAGGCGACAGCGCGGTGCTGATGGACCTGGCCGCCGTGCTGCAAGACCTGGAACTGGACTGGGAATACGAGCTGTCACGTTGGCTCGGCCCGGTGGCCACCCAACTGATCAGCGGTCATCTGCGCAGCCGTACGCGCTGGTACCAGCAGGGTTTCGCCAGCCTGAACCAGAACCTCGCCGAATACCTGAGCGAAGAATCGCGCACCCTGGTCGGACAACGGGAAGCGGAAGCGCGCTTTCGCGAACTCGACCAGGCCAAACTCGACCTGGAACGACTTGAGGCGCGCTTCGAGCGCCTGAGCCGCTCCCTTGATTCAAGCGATAACGCATGAAGCTGCTCGCCGTCCGCCGTTTGTTTCGTATCCAGCGCGTCGTAATCCGCTACCGCCTCGATGACCTGCTGTTCGCCCTGCCGCTGCCGTGGTTTCTGCTGGCGGTGCGCTATGTGCTGCCGTGGCGCTGGTTCCCGCGCAAGACCCTCGAGCTGAGCCGTGGCGCGCGCCTGCGCCTGGCGTTGCAGGACCTGGGGCCGATCTTCATCAAGTTCGGGCAGATCCTCTCCACCCGCCGCGACCTGTTGCCCGAAGACATCGCCGACGAACTGATGCTGTTGCAGGACCGCGTGCCGCCGTTCGACTCGCAACTGGCAGTCACGTTGATTGAAGAACAGCTGGGCAAGAAGATCAGCGAAGTCTTCAGCCGCTTCGACATCGCGCCGCTGGCCTCGGCCTCGGTGGCCCAGGTGCATGCCGCGCAACTGAAAAGCGGCGAAGAAGTGGTGGTGAAGGTGATCCGCCCGGGCCTCAAGCCGATCATCGGCCAGGACCTGGCGTGGCTGTTCATCCTTGCCCGCGCCGCCGAGCGCTTTTCTGCCGATGCACGCCTGCTGCACCCGGTGGACGTGGTGCTGGACTACGAAAAAACCATCTACGACGAACTCGACCTGCTGCGCGAAGCGGCCAACGCCAGTCAGCTCAAGCGCAACTTCGAAGGCTCGCAGCTGCTGTACGTGCCGCAAGTCTATTGGGACTGGTGCCGCCCGAAAGTGCTGGTCATGGAGCGCATCTACGGCGTGCAGGTCACCGACCTCGCGACCCTGGCCGACCAGCGCACCGACATGAAGATGCTTGCCGAGCGCGGCGTGGAGATTTTCTTCACCCAAGTGTTCCGCGACAGCTTCTTCCACGCCGACATGCACCCCGGCAACATTTTCGTCAGCACCGTGAACCCGTGGAGCCCGCAGTACATTGCGATCGACTGCGGCATCGTCGGCAGCCTGACCCCGGAAGACCAGGATTACCTGGCGCGCAACCTGTTCGCTTTCTTCAAGCGTGATTACCGCCGCGTGGCGCAGTTGCACATCGATTCGGGCTGGGTGCCGGCCGAAACCAAGCTCAACGAATTCGAAGCGGCGATCCGCACTGTGTGCGAGCCGATCTTTGAAAAACCGTTAAAGGATATTTCCTTCGGTCAGGTGCTGATGCGTCTGTTCCAGACGGCGCGGCGCTTCAATATGGAAGTGCAGCCGCAGTTGGTACTGTTGCAAAAGACCCTGCTGAACATCGAAGGCCTGGGCCGCCAGCTGTACCCGGACCTCGACCTGTGGAACACCGCCCAGCCGTTCCTCGAGCGCTGGATGCGGGACCGTATCAGCCCGAAAACCCTGCTGGGCAACCTGCAAAGCCAGGTCGAGCAACTGCCGCACCTGGCTAACATGACCCGTGACCTGCTGGAGCGCATGTCCCAGCCCCACGCCCAGGACCCGGCACCGCCGTGGCACAAGCGCAAGGACGACTGGTTCCTGCGCCTGCTGGGCGCCGCGCACCTGGTGGGCGGTACGATACTGGCCGCCGGCGGGCCGTTGAATGAACTGGGCCACTGGCCGGCCGGCATCATGGTCGCGGTGGGCGTGTATCTGATCGTGCGTCGATAGCCAATCCGGTTATACACTGTCGCAAATTGCCGGAGCCGAAAATGAAAGACTGGCTGGACGAGATCAAGTGGGACAGTGACGGCCTGGTGCCGGCCATTGCCCAGGACTACAAGACCGGGCGCGTGCTGATGATGGCCTGGATGAACCGCGAGGCCCTGAGCCTGACCGCCGCCGAGAACCGCGCCATCTACTGGTCACGTTCCCGTGGCAAACTGTGGCGCAAGGGCGAAGAGTCCGGGCACGTGCAAACCCTGCATGAGATGCGCATCGACTGCGATGCCGATGTGGTGATCCTCAAGGTCGAGCAGATCGGCGATATCGCCTGTCACACTGGCCGTCACAGCTGCTTCTACCGCGTGTTCCAGAACGGCGAGTGGAAGACCGTCGAGCCCGTGCTCAAAGACCCGCACGCTATCTATTCGGCAGGACACTGAACATGAGCGATACCCTCAACCGTGTGGCCCAGGTGCTGGAAGACCGCAAAGGCGCGGACGCCGACAGCTCCTACGTCGCCAGCCTGTACCACAAGGGTCTGAACAAGATCCTGGAAAAACTCGGCGAAGAATCCGTCGAGACGATTATTGCGGCCAAGGACGCGCAAATCAGCGGCGACTGCAGCGACGTGATCTACGAAACTGCCGACTTGTGGTTCCACAGTCTGGTCATGCTCGCCCAACTGGGGCAGCATCCACAGGCAGTGCTTGATGAACTGGACCGTCGCTTCGGCTTGTCCGGGCATGCCGAAAAGGCCTCGCGCCCGTCCGCCTGACCAACTTTTACAGAGGAATTGCAGCATGGGCATTTTTGACTGGAAACACTGGATCGTCATTCTTGTGGTCGTTGTGCTGGTGTTCGGCACCAAGAAACTGAAAAACCTCGGCACCGACGTCGGTGAATCGATCAAGGGCTTTCGCAAGGCCATGAACGACGACGAAAAGCCTGCCGACCCGGCCGTCAATCCGGTGCCACCGGCGCAGCCTGTACACCCGCAGGCCACTCAGCCGATCACTGAACGTCGCACCTTCGACGTGCAGGCCGAGCACGTCAAAGAGCAGAACCAAAAAGACTCGTGAGTACTGAATAATGTTTGGTATCAGCTTCTCTGAACTGCTGCTCGTCGGCCTCGTGGCCCTGCTGGTACTGGGGCCGGAACGCCTGCCCGGTGCCGCGCGCACGGCCGGCCTGTGGATCGGGCGCCTGAAACGCAGTTTCAACGCCATCAAACAGGAAGTTGAACGGGAAATCGGCGCCGACGAGATTCGCCGGCAACTGCACAACGAACACATTCTGTCGTTGGAGCAGGAGGCACGGAAGATTCTCTCACCGGTGCAGGAAACGCCCAAGCCGGTCGAGCCTGTGGCCGAGCATTCGATTGCTCCGCCCGCCGCACCCGCGCCTGCACCGGTCTCTGAACCCGTGCACGCCGTCGAGCCTGCGCCCACTGCGCCCGTGACCCCGACCGAACCCGCGCCGACACCTGCCGTGTCGCCCGCGCCCCACGACCCTACATTGCCGCCGCGAGCCCCATGAGCGCTGATAAACCGGAAACCGACCAGCACATGCCACTGGTCTCGCACCTCACCGAGTTGCGCACCCGCCTGCTGCGCTGTGTCGCGGCGATCTTCATCATCTTTGCCGGGCTGTTTGCCTTCACCCAGCAGATCTACACCTTCGTCTCCACGCCGCTGCGCAATTACCTGCCGGCCGGCGCGACGATGATCGCCACCGACGTGTCGTCACCGTTCCTCACGCCGTTGAAGCTGACGATGATGGTTTCGCTGTTCCTGGCGATCCCGGTGATCCTGCATCAGATCTGGGGCTTTATCGCGCCGGGCCTGTACAAGCATGAAAAACGCATCGCCGTGCCGCTGCTGGTGTCGAGCATCCTGCTGTTCTATACCGGGATGGCTTTTGCCTACTTCCTGGTGTTCCCGCTGATCTTCAAGTTCTTCGCCGCCGCCACCCCGGCCGGCGTAGAGATGATGACCGACATCACCAGCTACCTCGACTTCGTGATGACGCTGTTCTTCGCCTTCGGCGTGGCGTTCGAAATCCCGGTGGCCGTGGTGCTGCTGGTGTGGATCGGCGTGGTCGACGTCAAATACCTGAAGAAGATCCGCCCCTACGTGATCATCGGCTGCTTCGTGGTCGGCATGATCCTGACCCCGCCGGACATCTTCTCCCAGACCCTGCTGGCCGTACCCATGTGGATGCTGTTCGAGATTGGCATCCTGTTTGGCAGCCTGGTGAGCAAGCGTGGCGATCACCCCGATGACCAACCCGCCGACGACGACCAGCCGCCAGCGACCCAGCCGTGAACCTGCTGCTGCTTGAGGAGGCCGACTTTATCGCGGCCGACCGGGTGGTGCTGCGTGATCGGCGCCTGGTGCATATGCAGGAAGTCCACCGTGCCGCCGTAGGCGACAGCCTGCGGGTCGGACGGATTGGCGGTTTGATGGGCAACGCGCAGTTGCTGCGCCTGGAAACCCGGGAAGCCGAGCTGGAAGTCACCTTCGACCAGCCGCCGCCGGCCAAACTGCCCCTGACCCTGCTGCTGGCCCTGCCCCGTCCGAAAATGCTGCGCCGGGTGCTGCAAACCGTGGCGTCCATGGGCGTGCCGCGAGTGGTGCTGGTGAACAGCTATCGCGTGGAAAAAAGCTTCTGGCAGACGCCGTTCCTGGAGCCGGAAGCGATTCGCGAGCAATTGATCCTCGGCCTGGAACAGGCCCGGGACACGGTGCTGCCCGAGATCGTGATCGAAAAGCGCTTCAAGCCATTCGTCGAAGACCGCCTGCCCGCCATGGCGCAAGGCACCCTCGGCCTGATTGGTCACCCTGGCGACTATCCGCCCTGCCCTCGCGGGCTGGATGAGCCGGTCACCCTGGCCATCGGGCCGGAAGGCGGCTGGATTCCCTACGAGGTGGACCTGCTGGCCAAGGCCGGGTTGCAGCCGGTGCAACTCGGCGCGCGCATCCTGAGAGTCGAAACCGCCGTCACCGCATTGCTCGCCCGCCTTTTCTAACACCGCCCTCTCCTGTAGGAGCGAGCTTGCTCGCGAAAAACTCAAGGACACCGCGCTCACTCAGAATGCCCGCGTTATCGTTGACGACCTTCGCGAGCAAGCTCGCTCCTACAGAAACATCCGAATCTGCCGATACGCTCTGAATAAGTCCAAGCCTTGTTCCAGGGGAGTTCGCAGCATGTATCGTTGGTTAGCCGAGAAACTGGGGAATGTCAGCGTCAACCGCAAGCTGAGCATAGGCTTCGGCCTGGTATTGGTCTTGACCCTATTGATCACCTTCACCGGCTGGACCGGCCTCAGCGGCGTGATCAGCCGTGGCGACAAGCTGGGCTACATCTCCAGCCTCAACGGGCTGACCAAGGACCTGCGCCTGGCGCGACTGGACTTCGAAATGCGCCGTGGCGAACAAGGCACCAGCGCGGTCAACGACCTGATCACCCAGCTGGACAGTGGCCTGAAAACCGCCGCAGACCTGATCGAACAACCCGACGACAAGCTCGTGGTAGAGCAGCAACAGGATGCCTTGGGCCAATACAAAAAAGCCTTCGGCGCCATGGTGCAGGCCGGCCTCAAGCGTGAAGGCGCCCGCAGCAAACTGGGCGATACCGCCGACAACGCCGTCGCGAAAATCAACGAAGTGGAAAAATCCCTGCTGCAAGGCGACAGCGTCACCCTGTTCAACAGCGTGGTCGACCTGAGCAAACTGATCCAGCAAGCGCGCTTCCAGGTGCGCGGCTACACCTACAGCGGCAAGGTCGAGGCCGAACGGCCGGCGCTGGATGCCATCGACAACGCCCTGAAGAAAATCACCGACCTCAACGACCCGTTGCCCGAGCAATACCGGGCCAACCTGCAAGAGGCCAGCGTTTCGCTGCAGGCCTACCGCGCCGCGGTGAGCCAGTACCGCGACTCCCAGGTGGCCAGTGCCGCCGCGATGAAAATCATGGGCGAGCAAGGCGATATCCTGCTCGACCGCAGTAACAAACTCACCACTTCGCAAACCGTGGTGCGTGATACCGATGCCGCCCACGCCAAGAACCTGCTGTTACTGGCCACCGCCCTCGCGCTGGCGTTTGGTGTACTCGCCGCCTGGGCCATTACCCGGCAGATCGTGATTCCATTGAACCAGACCCTCAAAGTCGCCGAACGCGTGGCGTCCGGCGACCTGAGCCACAACCTGATCTCCCTGCGCCAGGATGAACTGGGGCAGCTGCAACGGTCGATGCAAAGCATGACCGTGGGCCTGCGGGAGCTGATTGGCGGTATCAGCGACGGCGTCACCCAGATCGCCAGTGCCGCCGAGCAGCTATCGGCCGTTACCGAGCAGACCAGCGCCGGGGTCAACAGCCAGAAGGTCGAGACCGACCAGGTGGCCACCGCCATGAACGAAATGGCCGCTACCGTGCAGGAAGTCGCCCGTAACGCTGAAGAAGCCTCGGAAGCCGCCGTAGCCGCCGACCAACAGGCCCGTGAAGGCGACAAGGTGGTCGGCGAGGCCATCGCCCAGATCGAGCGCCTGGCCAGCGAGGTGGGCAACTCCACCGAAGCCATGGGCCATCTCAAGCGTGAGAGCGACAAGATCGGCAGTGTGCTGGACGTCATCAAGTCAGTGGCCCAGCAAACCAACCTGCTGGCCCTTAACGCAGCGATTGAAGCGGCGCGCGCCGGTGAAGCCGGACGCGGTTTTGCGGTGGTTGCCGATGAAGTGCGCAGCCTGGCCCAGCGGACGCAGAAGTCCACCGAGGAGATCGAAGAGTTGATCGTCGGCCTGCAAAGCGGCACCCAGCAGGTGGCGACCATCATGGATAACAGTCGCGGCCTGACCGACAGCAGCGTCGAGCTGACCCGTCGGGCCGGCAATGCCCTGGAGAACATCACCCGTACCGTCTCGGCGATCCAGGCGATGAACCAGCAGATCGCCACCGCCGCCGAGCAGCAAAGCGCCGTGGCCGAAGAGATCAACCGCAGCGTGCTCAACGTGCGGGACGTTTCCGAACAAACCTCGGCGGCCAGCGAAGAAACTGCGGCTTCCAGTGCCGAACTGGCGCGCCTGGGGGTTTACCTGCAAAGCCTGGTAGGTCGCTTCAGGGTCTGACCCGCTTGCGGCGGCCATCAGGGCCGCCGCTCCGACAATATGTGAAATTTCCTACGCGTTTTTCAGGTCGTGGATCACACACCTGGCGCCGAATAAAAGTAGCGTTTCAACTCCCCTGACCATTGTTGGCCGGACGCTTGAGACGCTCCTTTTGATTCGTTGGAGGTTCACCATGTTTCGTCCACTGACCCGCCTGCTCGGAAACATCAGCATCAGCCTCAAACTTGCCCTGGGCTTTGGCCTGGTGCTCAGCCTCAGCCTGATCATCGCCTCTACAGGCTGGCAAGCCTTGAGCGCATCCCTCGAGCGCTCCCAAAAACTCACGCTGCTCTCGCAATTGGCAGTCGTCGGCGAAGAGTTGCGCGCTGATCGCATCGTCTATCGCACCCTGAACGACCCGGCCAGCCTGTCCAAAATAGAGCTGCATATGGACAAGATCGACCAGTTCCTGGTGGATCTTTCCCCGCGATTTACCGACCCGGTCAACCAACAACAGCTGCAGGAAAGCCGACGCTTCGTCACCAGTTTCAAGACCGCCTTAAGCGGCCTGGAGGGGCTGATCAAGCAACGTGAAAACGCCCGTGAACAGCTCAAGCGCAGCTCAGTCCAGAGCAGTGACAGCCTCTCTGAACTGTCGAGCAACCTGCCCAATCAAGACGATGAAAAGGCCCTCGATGCCGTGGAACAATTGCGCCAGGCCCTGGAACAAGCCGAAGACCGCGCCCAGAGCCCCGCCTGGGCCGCTGCGTCATTGGACGCCTACGCCAAGGACGTGAGTGATGCGCTACTGGCCCTGGATGGCGCCCAGGCGGCGGTAGGCGCGCTGCCGGTTGACGCCAGCGCCCTGAAAAAAGTCCTGCTCGACTTTCGGACTCACCTGACACGCCTCAAGGACGCCCAACTCAGCGGCGAAACCACCCAGAACCAGCTTGAACAGTGGCTGGATCAATTGCTCACGGAAAGCGACCTGCTGAGCCAGGACCAGACCGCCAAGCGTGACAACGAAGCCAGCCTCGCCCGCACCCTGCTGCTCAACGTTACTGCAGCGGCGCTGTTGCTCGGCGTCGTGGCCGCCTGGTTGATCGCCGGCCAGATCGTCGCGCCGCTGCGCCAGGCCCTGTCCGTGGCCAACCGGATTGCCGAAGGTGACCTGAGCCACGACATCCAGGCCTCGCGCCAGGATGAACTGGGGCAGTTGCAGCGCAGCATCGGGCAAATGACCCTCAACCTGCGGGGCTTGATCAGCGGCATCGGCGACAGCGCCCAGCAGATCGCCAGCGCCGCCGAGCAACTCTCGGCGGTCACCGAGCAAACCCGCGACGGGGTCGACGGCCAGAAGCAGGAAACCGAACAGGTGGCCACCGCCATGAACGAGATGCTCGCCACCTCCCAGGAAGTTGCGCGCCATGCCGAGCAAGCGTCGCTGGCTGCTGCCGAGGCCGACCGGCAGGCGGGCCAGGGCGATCAGGTGGTGGCTGAGGCCATTACCCACATCGAGCACCTGGCTCAGGAGATGGCTCGTTCAAGCCAGGCCATGCAAGGCCTGCAACAGGAAAGCCGGAAGATCGGCAGCGTGCTGGAAGTGATCAAGTCGGTATCGGAACAGACCAACTTGCTGGCCCTCAACGCCGCGATTGAGGCGGCTCGCGCAGGCGAAGCCGGCAGGGGGTTTGCCGTGGTCGCCGATGAAGTGCGCAGCCTGGCACAACGCACCCAGCAGTCGGCCGAGGAAATCGAGGAGTTGATCAGCGGCCTGCACCGGGGCACGCAGCAGGTGGCCGACATCATGGACAACAGTCGCAGCCTCACCGACAACAGCGTGCAACTGACCCGTCGCGCAGGAGACGCACTGGCGGGTATCACCCGTACCGTGTCAGTGATTCAGGAGATGAACCCGCAGATTGCCGCTGCCGCCGAGGAACAAACCGCGGTCGCCGAGGAGATCAACCGCAGCGTGCTGAAGGTCAAGGACGTGTCGGAACAGACCTGGGCCGCGAGTCAGGACACTGCGGCGGCCAGTGTCGAACTGGCGCGCCTGGGGGCGGATTTGCAGGTGTGGGTGGGCAAGTTCAAGGTCTGAAAAAACCCAACCTGTGGCGAGGGAGCTTGCTCCCGCTGGAGTGCGCAGCGCTCCTATCTTTTTTGGGAGCCGCTACGCAGCCCAGCGGGAGCAAGCTCCCTCGCCACAAGAAGCATTCCCACGCATTTATAGAACCTGGCGCAGGAAGGCTTGGGCGCGAGGGTCCTTCGGCGCATCGAAGAATTGCGCCGGGGCGGCGTCCTCCAACAGTTTGCCGTGATCGAAGAACAGCACGCGATCAGCCACTTCTCGGGCAAAGCCCATTTCATG
>NZ_JACAOM010000134.1:0-1925 GCF_013386245.1 Pseudomonas sp. 21615526
GGCGGCGGTGCAAATCCCTCGACCCAACCCGGCACGTCGTCCGCAGGCATCGGCCGGGCGATGAAATAGCCTTGGGCCACTTCACAGCCCATGCGCATCAACAGCTGGCCGTGCTCCAGGGTTTCCAGGCCTTCGGCAATCACTTCGCGGCCAAACGCACGGGCCAGGCCGATCACGGCCTTGGTCAGCGCCAGGTCGTCCTTGTCGTGCAGGATGTCGCGCACGAACGACTTGTCGATCTTGATGGTCTGGGTCGGCAGGCGCTTGAGGTAGCTCAGGGAGGAATAGCCGGTGCCAAAATCATCCAGGGAGAACTGCACGCCCAAGGCCTGGCAGGCCTCCAGGTGCTGGGTGACACGCTGGATATTGTCGATGGCCACCGACTCGGCGATCTCCAGGTCCAGCCGGTGCGGCTCCACCTGCGGGTATTGCGCCAGCAAATCTTGCAGGCGCTCGACAAAATCCTCGCGCTGGAAGTGCCGCGCCGCGATGTTCACGCTCACCGACCACCAATGCCCATGCACCTGCCAGCGATGCATCTGGCCCAACACCTGGGCGATCACCCATTCGCCGATATCGACAATCAGGTCGGTCTGCTCGATCAGTGGCAGGAAATCCCCCGGCTTCACCAGGCCACGCTCGGGGTGCTGCCAGCGTAACAACGCTTCGAACCCCACCACCGTGCCGCAGCGCAAGTTGACCTTGGGCTGGTAATGCAGGCACAACTGGCCCGCCGCCAGGGCCTGGCGGATCTGCTCCACGGTCTGGTGGCTGGCCTTGACCTCCTGTTCCAGGGATACATCAAACAACTGGTAGCGGTTGCGCCCGCTCTGCTTGGCCACATACATCGCCTGGTCGGCATGGCGCAGCAAGGTGTCGGCGTCCTCGTCGTCCAGGGGGAACAGCGTGACGCCGATGCTGGCGAACACATTCAGCTCCGCCCCCTGGATCGAGTACGGCTCGGAAATCGCCTTGAGGATGCGCAGCAAGGCGCCGTTCAGCTCGTCGATATCGCGCACATAACGCAGGATCAGCACAAATTCGTCACCGGCGAGCCGGGCGACCACGTCCTCGCCGCGGATGATCTCCCGCAACCGAGTGGCCACTTCCACCAACAACAGATCCCCACAGGCATGCCCATACCCGTCGTTGACCGCCTTGAAGCCGTCCAGGTCGAGCATGCACAACGCCAACGGGATGTCTTCGCTGCGGGAGAACTCCAGGGACTGGTTAAGCAACTCGGACAGATAGGCGCGGTTCGGCAAGCCGGTCAGCACATCGTGGCCGACCCGCCATTGCAGGGTGTGCAACAGCTGGCGCTTTTCGCTGACATCAAAGCGGATCGACACGTACTTCTGCACGCGCCCGGTCTTCTCATCGAGCAGCGGCACCATGGTGCTGTCCACCCAATACAACGTCCCATCCTTGGCCCGGTTGCAGATTTCCCCACGCCACACCCGGCCTTCGCTGATGGCTTGCCACATGCCCTGGAAGAACCCCGCAGGGTGCAGTCCCGAGCTCAGAATGCGGTGATTTTGCCCCAGCAACTCGTCACGCCCGTAGCCGGACATGCCGCAGAACTGGTCATTGACGTAAGTGATGCAGCCCGCCAGGTCAGTCTCGGAGAAAATGGCGGCTGCATCCACGGCCCTGCGGTATTTCTCGTCCATGAGTCAGGCTCACTGTGGCTAGCGGTTGAACCGCTCGACCAGGGCGCGCAACCCGGAAGAGATGCTTTCGAGTTCCCGGCCACGGGTGACTGCAGCGTTGGCATTGCCCGCTGTCTTTTGCACCGTGGCGGCAACGTTATTGATCTGCTGTGAAACTTCCTCGGCGACGTGGGATTGTTCCTGTGAGGCAGCAGCCATTTGCTGACTCATACCGGTAATACGCTCCACCGCGTGGCGAATGCCTTGCAGCGCCTG
>NZ_JACAOM010000134.1:1944-2283 GCF_013386245.1 Pseudomonas sp. 21615526
AGGTTGGTCTGGTCGGCGATTGCCTGGATCATGCTCGCGGCCACCTGGATTTGCTGGGTCTGCCCGGCCAGGTTGCCCACCGCCTGGTTGATCTGGGTGACGGTGCCGGCCAGCAACTGGATCGCCTCGCGCGACGTGCCGGCCACCTGGCTGCCCTGCTCGGCGAGGGTGTTGGCGGTGTGGGCTTCACTGGCGGTTTGTTGAACGTGCACTGCCACTTCGGCGATGGACGCAGCCATCTCGGTCATGGCGGCGGCGGTCATGTCGGTCTCGGCGCGCTGTTCCAGCAACGCCGATTCGGTGGTGCTCGACAACACGCTGGAATGGGCGGCTGCTTCG
>NZ_JACAOM010000135.1:0-5979 GCF_013386245.1 Pseudomonas sp. 21615526
CCTGGTATTTCCTTCCAGCGACGTAGAAGCCAAACGAACGACCCTAAGCCTTGACCTTGAAAGTCCGGTTGAGCAACTGACACAAGATCAAGACGCTTCCGACGCACTTCAAGCCACAAATGGCGCAGCCGAATCGCCGTTTGCCCAGATCGAAAGCAGCGCCGAAGACACCAAGGAAACCGCGCAGGCCGAACCTGCGGTAGTAGAGGCACCCAAGAACCCGCTGCACCGGGAAGTCATTGTTGCCAAGGGCGACACCCTTTCGACCCTGTTCGAAAAGGTCGGCCTCCCCGCCGCGACGGTCAACGATGTACTGGCAAGCGACAAGCAGGCCAAGCAATTCACCCAACTCAAGCATGGCCAGAAGCTTGAATTCGAACTGGCGCCCGACGGCCAGTTGACCAACCTGCACAGCAACGTCAGCGACCTGGAAAGCATCACCCTGACCAAAGGCGCCAAGGGCTTTGCGTTCAACCGCATCACCACCAAGCCGGTCATGCGCTCCGCCTATGTACACGGCGTGATCAACAGCTCGCTGTCGCAGTCCGCCGCCCGCGCCGGCCTGTCCCACAGCATGACCATGGACATGGCCAGCGTGTTTGGCTACGACATCGACTTCGCCCAGGACATTCGCCAGGGTGACGAATTCGACGTGATCTACGAACAGAAGGTCGCCAACGGCAAGGTCGTCGGCACCGGCAACATCCTCTCTGCGCGATTTACCAACCGTGGCAAGACCTACACCGCCGTGCGCTACACCAACAAACAAGGCAACAGCAGCTACTACACCGCCGACGGCAACAGCATGCGCAAGGCGTTCATCCGTACCCCGGTTGACTTCGCCCGTATTAGCTCGCGTTTCTCGATGGGTCGCAAGCATCCAATTCTGAACAAAATTCGCGCTCACAAAGGCGTCGACTACGCCGCCCCGCGTGGCACGCCGATCAAGGCTGCCGGTGACGGCAAGGTCTTGCTGGCCGGTCGCCGTGGCGGCTACGGCAACACCGTGATCATCCAGCACGGGGCCACCTACCGTACGCTGTATGGCCATATGCAAGGTTTCGCCAAGGGCATCCAGACTGGCGGCAACGTCAAGCAGGGCCAGGTGATCGGTTACATCGGCACTACCGGGCTGTCCACCGGCCCGCACTTGCACTACGAGTTCCAGGTCAACGGCGTGCACGTCGACCCACTGGGCCAGAAGCTGCCAATGGCCGACCCGATCGCCAAGGCCGAGCGCGCTCGCTTCCTGCAGCAGAGCCAGCCATTAATGGCCCGCATGGACCAGGAGCGCTCGACTCTCCTGGCTTCGGCGAAGCGCTAAGCCATGTCGCTCTATATAGGTGTGATGTCCGGGACCAGCCTTGATGGCTTGGACATTGCGCTGATCAAGCAAGGCCCGGCGATCAAGCTGATCGCCACCCACTACATCCCCATGCCTGAATCCCTGCGTTCCGAGCTGCTTGGCCTGTGCGCCAGCGGCCCGGACGAGATTGCCCGTTCGGCGCTCGCGCAGCAGAACTGGGTGACGCTTGCCGCCCAAGGTATTCACGCCCTACTCGATCAGCAGAACCTCAAGCCCCAGGACATTCGAGCGATTGGCAGCCACGGCCAAACCATTCGTCACGAACCTGCACGGGGTTTTACCGTGCAGATCGGCAACCCGGCACTGCTCACCGAATTGACGGAAATCACCGTCGTCAGTGATTTCCGCAGCCGCGATGTCGCCGCCGGAGGCCAAGGCGCCCCGCTGGTGCCTGCATTTCATGAGGCACTGTTTGGCGAGCGTACGGGCAACCGCGCCGTACTGAATGTGGGCGGCTTCAGCAACCTCAGCCTGATCGAGACCGGCAAACCGGTCGCGGGCTTCGACTGCGGCCCGGGGAATGTCCTGCTGGATGCCTGGATTCACCAGCAACGCGGCGAGAACTTCGACCGCGATGGCCAGTGGGCTGCCAGCGGGAAGGTTGAACCCCAGCTACTCAAGGCATTGCTCAGCGATCCGTTCTTTGTGACCAAGGGGCCAAAAAGCACCGGTCGCGAAGTCTTCAACCTGGGATGGCTTGAGCATCACCTGGGACGATTGCCGCCATTCGCAGCCCAGGACGTGCAAGCCACATTGCTCGAGCTGACTGCCCTGACCATCGTCGAATCCCTGCAAACCGCCCAACCACAGACCGAAACCCTGCTGGTCTGCGGCGGCGGCGCCCACAACGCAACCTTGATGAGCCGCCTGAGCGCCCTGCTGCCGGCGACCCAGGTGAGCAGCACCGCCACCTGCGGCGTAGACCCTGACTGGGTCGAAGCCATGGCGTTCGCCTGGCTGGCCCATTGCTGCCTGGAAGGCATCGCCGCCAACCGCCCCAGCGTCACCGGCGCCCGCGGCCTTCGTGTACTCGGCGCGATCTACCCCGCCTGAATCCCACACAGCAAAACGCCGCTTGGCCCTATCAAGGCCAAGCGGCGTTTTTATATCCGCTGTCGATCAGATCGAGAACGAAGACCCGCAACCACAAGTGGTGGTGGCATTCGGGTTCTTGATCACGAAGCGCGAACCTTCCAGACCTTCCTGATAGTCCACCTCGGCTCCTGCCAGGTACTGGAAGCTCATCGGATCGACAACCAGGCTGACGCCCTCGCGCTCAACGATGGTGTCGTCATCGGCCACGTCTTCATCGAAGGTAAAACCGTACTGAAACCCTGAACAACCGCCGCCCGTAACAAATACGCGCAGCTTCAAGCGATCATTACCCTCTTCATCGACCAGGCTCTTCACCTTGTGCGCAGCACCGTGGGTGAATTGCAAAGCCGTGGGGGTGAAGGATTCAACGCTCATGCTGATAATCTCCCGGCGTAGCGCCGCCATATGCGTGATGGCGGGCATTATCCGCTTCTCCTAGAAAAGCGGTCAACTATTGTTACGGTATATCAATCTGCGCAGCGGCCATTAAAAACACGAAAGGCCCGATCAACGGGCCTTTGCGCAACAGCAGAAAATTTACGGCAGCATGCCCGCGTGGGACAGGCCCAGCTTCTCATCCAGGCCAAACAGGATGTTCATGTTCTGCACAGCCTGGCCCGAAGCGCCCTTGACCAGGTTGTCGATGACCGACAATACCACCACTAGGTCACCATCCTGTGGACGATGCACTGCGATACGGCACACGTTGGCACCGCGCACGCTGCGGGTCTCCGGGTGGCTGCCCGCCGGCATCACATCGACGAACGGCTCATTGGCATAGCGCTTTTCAAACAGCGCCTGCAGGTCTACCGAGCGATCAACGACCGTCGCATACAGTGTGGAGTGGATCCCGCGGATCATCGGTGTCAGGTGCGGCACAAACGTCAGGCCGACATCCTTGCCCGCAGCACGACGCAGCCCCTGGCGAATTTCCGGCAAGTGACGATGGCCTTTGACTGCATAGGCTTTCATGCTTTCCGACGTCTCGGAGTAGAGCGAACCTACAGCGGCCCCACGACCAGCACCACTGACGCCCGACTTGCAGTCAGCAATCAGCCGCGATGCATCCGCCAGCCCGGCTTCCAGCAATGGCAGGAAACCCAACTGCGTAGCTGTCGGATAGCAACCCGGCACGGCGATCAGGCGTGCTTGCTTGATCTGCTCACGATTGACTTCCGGCAGGCCGTACACCGCCTCTTCCAGCAACTGCGGTGCACCGTGAGGCTGGCCGTACCACTTGGCCCACTCATCGGCGTCCTGCAGGCGGAAGTCTGCCGACAAGTCGATCACCTTGGTGCCGGCGGCCAGCAACTCGCCCGCCAGGGCATGGGCCACACCGTGAGGCGTGGCAAAGAACACCACATCACACGCGCCCAGGGTCTTGATATCCGGAACGCTGAACGCCAGGCCGTCATAGTGGCCTCGCAGGTTCGGGTACATATCGGCCACAGCCAGGCCGGCCTCGGATCGGGAAGTGATCACCACCACCTCAGCTTGCGGATGCTGAGCCAACAGACGCAGCAATTCGACACCGGTGTAACCCGTGCCGCCGACGATACCGACCTTGACCATAAACCTGCCCTCAACGAACCCACTGGAAAGCCGTCGATAATAGGGTTCGTATCGTCCTGCGACAACCTTCAACATGACGTGTAGACGCAAGAGCCACTACTATCTTCAGCTACCGTGAACCTGGGAATAACTAAAAATGCTTTATCTATGGGTCAAAGCCTTTCATATCGTCAGCATCGTCTGCTGGTTTGCCGCGCTGTTCTACCTTCCGCGCCTGTTCGTCTACCACGCCCAAAGCGAGGACACCATCAGCAAGGAACGCTTCAGCGTGATGGAGCGCAAGCTGTACCGCGGCATCATGGGCCCGGCGATGATCGCCAGCCTGGTGTTCGGCGGCTGGCTGATCTACCTCAACCCGGCCATCTTTCAATCCGGCGGGTGGATCCACGCCAAGTTGACCCTGGTAGTACTGCTCATCGGCTACCACCATATGTGCGGCGCGCAGGTAAAACGTTTCGCCCGTGGCGAAAACACCCGCAGCCATGTCTTTTATCGCTGGTTCAATGAAGTGCCAGTTCTGATATTGCTGGCTATCGTAATTTTGGTCGTGGTCAAACCGTTCTAATCTCTATTACTCGGGGTACTTCCAATGTCGCTGCCCGCTTCGCTCGAACACAGTCTGCGCCTGCCCGTCGTGGCTGCGCCGATGTTTCTGATCTCCAACCCGCAACTGGTGCTGGCCTGCTGCCGCAACGGGATCGTCGGCAGCTTCCCTGCCCTCAACCAGCGGGAAAGCAGCGGCTTCAAGGCGTGGCTGGAAGAAATCGAAGCGGGCCTGGCGCTGCTGGATAACCCGGCGCCCTATGCGGTCAACCTGATCGTGCACAACAGTAACCCGCGGGTGGAAGCTGACCTGGCGATCTGCGTCGAGCACAAGGTGCCGATCGTCATCACCAGCCTGGGCGCGGTGAAAGAATTGGTAGACGCGGTGCATAGCTACGGCGGCCTGGTATTCCACGATGTCACCACCCGGCGCCACGCCGAAAAAGCCGCTGAAGCCGGCGTCGATGGCCTGATCGCCGTTGCGGCGGGCGCCGGCGGCCACGCCGGCACCTGGAGCCCGTTCTCGCTGATCGCAGAAATCCGTCAGTTCTTCGACAAAACCCTGCTGCTCGCCGGTTGCCTGAACCACGGCCACGAAATCCTCGCCGCGCAACTGCTCGGCGCCGACCTGGCCTATTTCGGCACGCGTTTTATCGGCACCACCGAAAGCCATGCCCCGGATGCCTATAAAGAGATGCTGCTCACATCGCGCGCCGCCGACATCGTGCACACTCCAGCCGTCTCCGGTGTTCCCGCAAGCTTCATGCGCCAGAGCCTGGAAAATGCCGGTTTCGACCTCGCCGCGCTGCAAGGCAAGGGTGAAGTCAATTTTGGCTCCAAGCTCAAGCCACTCAACGACGAAGCCAAAGCCTGGAAGACCGTGTGGTCCGCCGGCCAGGGCGTCGGAGAGATTGATGATTTGCCCAGCGTCGATGAACTCGTGGCCCGCCTGGATGCCGAATACCGCAAGGCGCTCGAGCATGCGGCACAATTGCCTGAACGCTGGCCACGCTGATCCGCGATCCAAAGCCTGCTGATCAAGGCAGGCCTCCCCTATTCAAGTGACAAGGATGCCCGCATGAGCGACAACCGTTTCAAGATTGTGTTTGATGGCGCATTGCTCCCGGGTGTCGAAAGCACCACCGCCAAGCTGAACCTCGCCGAGTTGTTCAAAAGTGATGTCGACGCGATCGAAAAGCTTTTCACCGGCCGCCCGGTCGCGCTGAAACGCGACCTTTCCCGCGCCGATGCCGAGACCTATCTGCAAGCGCTGAAAAACGCCGGGGTGGATGCGCGGATAGAAGAAGAGCAGCCGGTCGCCTTCAGCCTTGCCGAAACCCATGAAACGGACTCCGGCAGCGCGACTGACTACACCCGCCCCGCCGCATCGCCTTACGCCCCGC